>JALUAR010000281.1 GCA_027050975.1 Thermodesulfovibrio sp. | reverse complement strand
AATCCCTGGTTTGTTGTTTAAAAGTGGATACGTTTAAAAATTTTAAAATCAAATAACCTGATAATTATAATTTGAAGTTGACTTTAGTCAAAAGAATTTTTATAATGTTCTTGTGAAACGGATTGGTGTCTTATTATTAATAGTATTGGTTTTATCTATTCTCAGTCCGCTCACTGTTGAGCTCGCTCCTGTGAAAGAGGGAGCTTCTATTGTGTCGCTTGATTTATGTAATGCCCATGGTAGCGGACTTTCGGTAAACTCTATAGCACCCTGTATATGTATGTCTTCTTTAACAGAACCCATCCTGGGTGTTGTGAGTGTTAAAGAAGATATAGAAATCCCCGTTAATCCCTTCATTTTGGCTTACCAGAAGGAAGAACCTCCAAGAGTCTAACCCCCCCATCCGAGGCGTTAGGACCCTGAAGCTTTTCGGGTCCGAGGTGGAGTATTTCCATCTCAGTTGTATCTTTTTCAACTTTCTCCCCGTTTTACTACTCTCCACCTCGGATGATCAGTCCGGGGTGGAGCTTTTTAAAATGCAGTGGATGTCTATTTAGTTGCAAAAAGCTGGCAGTATTATTTAACAGTAAATAAAAATTTTGTCTTGGCTCTATTCTCAATCTAAATAAAAAATATTTAAAAAGGGAGGTGCCTTTATGAGCATTAAGGAAAAGGAGATTCAGGAAGGACTTTCAAGAAGGGACTTAATCATTGGGGCAGGAAAGGCTGCGGCAGGTGCAGCTATTCTGTCTCTTGGAGCACTTAGTGGTGTTAAGACAGCAGAGGCATATGAAGTTGCATCAAAATTTAAATATGCAAAGCTTGACCCTCAGGAAGTGGGCCAGCTTGCCTATGAGCACTATTTCAAGAGATGGTGTGCCTCTACGGTTCTGACCGGCCTGGTGGAACCCCTTAAGAAAAAGGTTGGAGGGGCCTGGAAGGATTTCCCTATTGATGCCTATAGATGGGCGCACGGTGGATTTGCCGGCTGGGGTGCTCTCTGTGGAACTCTTACAGGAGCCGGCATAGTAATAGGACTGGTAACAAATGATACCGAGATTGCCGAAGCTATGACAAATGATCTGGCATTTTTCTATGCTTATAACGAGTTGCCCAAATTTACACCGTCGAAGATTATAAAGGCTGAAATCAAGCATATGACTATAGCGGGAACCCCTGTCTGCCATATCTCTGTAGGAAGATGGATGAGGGCAGAGGGTGTAGGCTTCCTTACAAATGAGAGGGCAGAAAGGTGTGCCCGCCTTGCAGCCGATATTGCAATGGAGACAGCCAAGATGCTGAATGCATGGGTTGATGGCAAATACAAACCCAAACATCAGCCACTGTACAATGTGGTGGCCAACGGCATAACCTCGCAGAACAACTGCAGGGACTGCCACGGTCAGTATGTTCCGACGCCGAATGAGACTTACGAGACCCTGGAAAAGTAGATAAAATTATCAGAGAGGGGGCCTTACGGCCCCCTTCTGATAACTTCCCGCTATCCCTCCTTTTAAAGCTTCTTTTATTTTGT
>JALUAR010000280.1 GCA_027050975.1 Thermodesulfovibrio sp. | reverse complement strand
CACTAATATTATTATAACCCAAACAGGTTATTTTAACCTCTGCCAGCGGGCGTTTTTCCCTCTTCCTGTACAGATAAGGGCTCCCTCCTTTTTCAGATCGTTAAGTACACGCCTTATGGTGTTTTCCGGAATATCGGAAAATATTTCCCTCAAAGCAGAAAAGCTAAACACCTCAGACAGTTCATTCAGCACCTTCTGTCTTACCTCAAAATAGCTTCCGCCTCTGCTTTCTGGCGGAGTGCCGTATTTTTCCAGCACCTCAGCAACCTTAAGATGAGGCGTATCCTCTTCTTGAGAGACAATTGCATGAAAGAAGCTCATTGTCCATTGCATGGCAAGTTTTCTATTGCCGGCAAAAACAATGGTAAGACCGGGATGAAGGGCATGAAGCTCTGCAATTGCCTTAGCGGCAAAGAAAGGTGAGTAAAATGTCATTTTCTCGGGATTGAGAAAATCGGAATAGTTTGCTTCAATCACCAAGGCTGAGTACCTGTAAGCCTCAAGTTCGGTTAGCTGTTGATGAAAGGCCGCCATCCTGCCAAATTCTGCACGCATATTGTCGAAGGTCTTTCTTTCTATAACAGCCAGTATGCCATGTTCATCCTTTAAAGCATAGTCTCCTACTGGTAGCTTTTCCCTTGAGACATTGTTATGAGCAAAGGTCCATGGATATTTTTCATCTGTGTCTATAATAATATTTAATGGTTTGCTTCTTGAATATGTAGAAAGCTTTACTTTAGGTCTTCTTGTCTTTAATGCCTGCTCGGTGCGCCAGAATATCTGCTCGAATTCGCCCTCTTTTGTTTTGTATCTTTTTTTAAGAAACAGGAAATCGCATCTTTTGTTTCTTGCCCTGTCAAGCACAACAGCCAGCCTTTTGCCGAAACGCTTTAAAGATACTACGGGTACTCGCTCTATCTCCTCTGTGATGCTTTCCGGTGTATCCTCTGCTCTTATGCAGAAGATGTTGCCTTTCTGGCCGGGCCATCTGTCCTGAACAAGTAGGCAGAGCAGTGGCTCCTCTCCCTTTTTGATTGTAACCCTGTAAGGGAATCTTTCACTGTCGGTTCTTTCAAGTATCCAGACTGTGTTATCCATTCTGCTATCAAGGTTGATGACAGGATAGTCTATTTAGTATAGTAAGATTAAAATAACATTGCAAGGATATTATTGATATGAGACTGACCTTTAAGTTTGTGGCGGAGGGACCGGTTGTTCTGCCTCTTAACTACAACCAGCATATCCAGGCGCTGATCTACAGATACCTTGATGAGTCCCTTGCGGAGTTCCTGCACAACGAAGGCTACAGATATGAAAAGAGGCGATTTAAGCTTTTCACCTTCTCAAGAGTGCTCGGCAGGTTCAGGCTTGTGGAGGAGGGGCTGATGGTCAAGCCTCCTTTCAGGATAGTTGTCTCCTCTCCTTTGGATGATATCCTGAGAAGCCTTGCAGAGAACATGGTGCGGGAGGGTGAGTTTGCCATAGCCGAAAACAGGGTCTTTTTAGAGGCGGTAAATGTACACTTTACTCCTCCCATAGGAGAGGAGATAAGTATCAGGATGCTTTCCCCTGTTACCGTATACAGTACCTTAATGGGTATGGACGGAGGAAAGAAAACTTACTATTATACTCCCCTGGAGGACGAGTTCGGTGAACTTATAAAGAGGAATCTTATAAAAAAGTATAGTGCAATGTACGGCAAAGGGCCTGCCTCCGAAGCATTCTCTATTGAGCCTCTACGGGTAAGAAAGACCGATGAGAAGATTATCAAGTATAAGGGATTTATTATCAAGGGCTGGATGGGACGATTCAGGCTTAAAGGTAGCCCCGAGCTTTTGAGACTTGCCTACGAGTCTGGTATAGGTAGTAAGAACTCCCAGGGATTCGGCTGCTTTGAGATCCTTCCCAAGCAGAGCGAGACCTCTTCAGAAAGATCAAATAGTTAACCTTCGTTAAAAGAATCAGGAATACGTCCGATATATAACTATATGAATTGTAAGCACTTTTACTCTAATCGAATCAAAAAACTTGACAAAAGTCTTATCAAGTGTTATAATAAAAACACACTAAGGAGGAGGTGCCATGGCCTTGGGAGTCAAGGACTATTATGAGATATTAGGTGTAAGCAAAGATGCATCTCAGGAAGAGATAAAGAAGGCATACAGGCGTCTTGCACGAAAATACCATCCCGATCTCAATCCGGGCAATAAAGAGGCTGAGCAGAAATTCAAGGAGATCAACGAGGCATATGATGTGCTCGGAGATCCCAAAAAGCGTGCCGAATATGACCGCCTTGGCCATGCTGCCTTTGAAGGTGCCGGGTTTGAGGGCTTTAATGCCTATGACTTTACATCAAGTGGCTTTGATTTCAGTGGTTTTGGTGACTTCTTCTCTGATCTCTTTGGTACACGAACCACATTCAGAGAGGCACCCCTGAAGGGTGCTGATCTGGTGATGAGAATGACCTTATCTCTTGAAGAGGCATTCTCGGGAGTAACCAGACCTATTACTGTAACACGCAATGTCGTATGCTCTCGTTGCGGTGGAAAGGGAGCTGAAAGTTATGAGAACTGCCGTGCCTGTGGTGGAACGGGAAAGATCAGCTCAAGAAAGGGGTTTTTCAGTATCAGTCAGACCTGTCCTGAGTGTGGTGGCACAGGCCGGAAGGCCCTGAGGATATGTCCTGAGTGCAGAGGTAGCGGTACGGTACTCAAAACAGAGACTGTTAAGGTAAAGATTCCTCCTGGTGTGGATACAGGCTCGAGGGTTAAACTGAGAGGCATGGGAGAGGCAGGAAGCGGAGGAGGTCCGCCAGGCGATCTCTACATAGAAATAGAGGTTCTCCCCCATCCGTTCTTCAAGCGTGAGGGAGATGACATATATGTGGAGGTTCCTGTGACTGTTCCTGAGGCTGCTCTGGGAGCAAAGATTGAGGTGCCCACGCTGGATGGAATCTCAAAGATGACTCTTCCTCCTGGTACTCAGGGAGGTCAGCGCTTCAAGCTGAAGGGGAAAGGCTTCCCTTCTCCAAAGACAGGTAGAAGGGGAGACCAATATGTAGATATAAAGATAGTTGTTCCCAAGAACCTTGACAGTAAAGGCAAGGAACTCATTAAAGAGATGGAGAGGTTTTATAAAGAAAACCCGAGGGAAAGGCTGGTGAGCAGGCGATGGTAAACAGAGACAAAAAACAGCCATTGTATATGATCAGTGTTGTTGCTGATATGCTCGGAGTTCATCCCCAGACCCTCAGACTCTATGAGAGAGAGGGTCTTATAAGGCCCAAGAGGGTCAACAGGCAGCGGCTGTACTCGGAGGAGGATCTGGAGAGGCTCTCGTTGATTCTGGAACTCACCAGGGATCTCGGTGTTAACAAAGCGGGTGTGGACATTATCTTGAGGATGCGCGAGCGGATGATAGCGCTTCAGAGGGAGATAGAGATGATGCTGCGCTGCCTGGAGGATGACGTTAGAAGCGAGTTCCAGAAAAGGATAAAGAAGATACTCTCTGAATAAGAGAGTATCTCGATAACCGGTTTGATTCACGGATTCAAATAAACCAAAAAAAGGAGGTAAGAATATGAGAATGGATAAATTGACGATAAAATCCCAGGAGGCCCTTCAGGAGGCCCAGAGGATTGCCGAAGGTAAGGGCAATCAGGAGCTTCAGCCAGAGCACCTATTGCTTGCTTTGCTTTCCGATGATGAGGGTATTCCTGTACAGTTGCTTCAGTCAATGGGGATTGATATCAACCTTGTGAAAAAGGACATTGAGAGTGAGATAGATAAATTTCCAAAGGTTATGGGTGCAACCCCGCTTGGGCAGATTTATGTCTCACCAAGGCTGAAGAAGGTCTTTGAAGAGGCATGGGCTCAGGCAGGGCATCTCCAGGATGAGTATGTGAGCACTGAACACATTCTTCTTGGCATTGTGAAAGAGGGTGGACCGGCATCATCTCTTCTTCAGCGATACAATGTTACCGAGGATAGAATCCTGGAGGTGATGCAGCAGATAAGGGGTTCCCAGAGAGTTACTGATCCCAACCCGGAGGAGAAATATCAGGCGCTTAAAAGGTATGCCCGTGACCTTACCGAGCTTGCAAGCAAGGGAAAGCTGGATCCTGTAATAGGCAGGGATGAAGAGATCCGAAGGGTAATGCAGGTGCTTGCCCGGAGGACGAAAAACAATCCTGTGCTGATCGGAGACCCTGGCGTTGGTAAGACAGCGATCGTAGAAGGGCTTGCTCAGAGAATTGTTGCAGGTGATGTGCCTGAACCACTAAAGGACAAAAGGGTGATTGCCCTTGACATGGGTGCCCTTATTGCAGGTTCCAAGTTCAGGGGTGAGTTTGAAGAGAGGCTTAAGGCTGTGCTGAAGGAGATTGAGCAGGCAGAGGGTAGAATCATTCTCTTTATTGATGAGCTTCATACCCTTGTAGGTGCAGGTGCTGCCGAAGGTGCAATAGATGCATCCAATATGCTTAAGCCGGCTCTTGCCAGGGGTGAACTCCGCTGCATTGGTGCCACTACTGTGGATGAATACAGAAAGTATATTGAAAAGGACCCTGCTCTGGAAAGAAGATTCCAGCCTATTTATGTTGGTGAACCCTCTGTGGAGGATACTATCTCCATACTCAGAGGGCTTAAGGAGAGATATGAGGTTCACCATGGTGTGAAGATAAAGGACTCTGCTCTTGTGGCAGCGGCAGTGCTTTCTAACAGATACATAACCGACCGTTTTCTTCCTGACAAGGCCATTGACCTCATTGACGAGGCGGCTGCAAGGTTGAGGATGGAGATTGACAGTATGCCTGTTGAGCTGGATGAGATTGAAAGGAGACTCAGACAGCTTGAGATAGAAAAGCAGGCCGTTATGAAGGATGACTCCAGGGATGCAAAGGAGAAGCTTGAAAAGCTCCAGAAGGAGATAGCTGAACTCGAAGAAAAGAGGGCTGCCCTGAGGGCACAGTGGCTTGCAGAGAAGGAGGTTATCCAGAACATAAGGCAGCTGAAGGAGCAGATTGAGCAGACGAAGGTAGAGGCTGAGAAGGCTGAGCGTGAAGGGGATCTGAACAAGGCAGCTGAACTGAAATATGGCAGGCTGATTGAGCTGCAGAAACAGCTTGAGGAGGCAAACAAAAAGCTCGAGGAGTTCAAGTATCGCAGAAGAATGCTTAAAGAGGAGGTTGATGAGGAGGATATTGCAGAGGTGGTCTCTAAATGGACTGGCATACCTGTAAGCAAGATGCTCGAGGGTGAAACACAAAAGCTCCTGCATATGGAAGAAAGACTCAGAATGAGAGTAGTAGGCCAGGATGAGGCTATACAGGCAGTGTCTGATGCCATCAGGAGGGCAAGGGCAGGTATTCAGGACCCTAACAGACCGATAGGCTCCTTTATCTTCCTTGGTCCTACTGGTGTGGGTAAAACAGAGCTGGCAAAGGCACTGGCAGAGTTTCTCTTTGATGATGAAAATGCACTGGTGAGAATAGATATGTCCGAGTATCAGGAGCGACACACTGTCTCGAGGCTTATCGGTGCACCTCCGGGCTATGTTGGCTACGAAGAGGGTGGTCAGCTTACCGAGGCTGTAAGAAGAAGGCCATACTCAGTTGTGCTCTTTGATGAGATAGAGAAGGCACATCCTGAGGTCTTCAATGTGTTGCTACAGCTACTGGATGACGGCCGTCTTACCGATGGTAAGGGCAGAACCGTAGATTTCAGAAATACAGTGGTGATTATGACATCAAATATCGGAAGTGCCCATATCCAGGAGATGCTTGAAAAGAGAGAGGCTGCTCCCGCAGAACACTGGAGTGAAAACGATGATCAGGAGCTGAAAGCAAAGATAATGGAGGATCTGAAGGCGTTCTTCCGTCCCGAGTTTCTTAACAGGGTTGACGAGATAATCATATTCAATCCTCTGACCAAGGATCTCCTGAAGGACATAGTGGAGATTCAGATTAACAGGATGAAGAAGTATCTGAAGGATAAGAAGATTGATATTGTGCTTACAGATGCAGCCAAGGAGTATCTTGCTGAAGTAGGCTACGATCCTGTTTACGGTGCAAGACCCCTGAAGAGGGTGATACAGAAAGAGGTCCTCAATCCCCTTGCCAAATACCTGCTGGAAGGCAAATACGAAGAGGGCGATGTGGTAGAGGTTGATTATCGGGATGGAAAGATTGTTTTTGAGAAGACAGTGGCAGCAGAGATGGTTGCATAATTTAAGTTCAACGTTCTGAGTTTTGAGTTGTAAAGGGTCATTGGCCCTTAAAAAAGAGATCTGGAGGTGTGACTATGTCAATTGTGAGATGGTCCCCCATGAAAGAGATTGAGGAGATGAGAAGGGATATGGAGAGGCTCTTTGAGGAGTTCTTTGAGCCTGTACGTCGCAGAAGACGCTACTGGGGCAGGACAACCGAGGAAGGGGTGATTGTCCCCAACATAGAACTATATGACAGAAAAGGTGAGATAGTTGTAAGGGCAGAGATCCCCGGAGTGGATAAAAAGGATATAGATCTCACAATTACAGAGAATGCCCTTACAATAAAAGGTGAGGTAAAGCGGCAGGAGGAGGTGAAGGAGGAAGACTTCTACGCAGCGGAGATCCGTTACGGAAGCTTCTCAAGAACCATTCCTCTTCCCGTTGAGGTTGACAGCGAACAGGCAAGAGCAACATACAAAAACGGTATACTTGAGATAGTACTACCGAAAAAAGAGGAGGCAAAACCAAAGGAGATAAAGGTGGAAGTCTCTTAAACAGGATATTAAGGGGACAGGCATTCTGCCTGTCCCCTTCTTTATTTGGTGTTATTGAATCCTCAATTCCCACTCCCTAATCTCCAAAACTCCAATCACTACCCCTTCAAGAATATCTTAATTTCGGTTAAAATAGAGTATGTCGTCAGGAAAGAGAATACTTGTGGTGGATGATGAGGTTGATATCCAGACCCTCCTCAGGTACAATTTAGAGAGGGAAGGCTTTTCTGTGGAGACTGTTGAGGATGGGATATCAGCTCTTAAGAGGCTCAGGGATGAGAGGTTTGATCTTCTAATTTTGGATCTCATGCTTCCTGAGATGGATGGACTTGAACTCTGCAGAACTCTCAGGCATGACGAAGGCTTCAGTAGACTGCCGATAATAATGCTTACTGCAAAGGATGATGAGGTGGACAGGGTGCTGGGGCTGGAGATGGGGGCGGATGATTATGTAACAAAGCCTTTTAGCCCGAGGGAGGTTGTGGCCAGGGTAAAGGCGGTTTTGAGAAGGATCTCCGAGGCTCAACAGCCGTCCAGGAAAACTATCCTGAAGTTTGGAGATTTAAGCATTGATACAGAGAGATTTACTGTTACAAAGAAGGGTAAAGAGATAGAGTTAAGTGCCAGGGAGTTTAAACTTCTTATCTACCTGGCAGAAAGGCCAGGCCGTGTTTTCAGCAGAACCTCACTGCTTGATGCGGTATGGGGAGACGAGGTCTTTGTGGAGCCAAGGACAGTGGACGTGTATATCAGGAGACTGAGAGAAAAGATAGAGGATGACCCCTCTAAGCCTCGTTACATCCTTACAAAACGCGGAATAGGCTATTATTTTAGCGAGAAGTATTAAACAGCAGACGTAGGGGGATCGTATTTTGAAGTTCCTACTAATCATACTATCAGCGGTAGTGCTTTACCTTATGATCAAGCTCCTAAGTCTCAGACGGGACCTTAATGAGGTTGAGGGTCTTGTCAAGAGTTACATGGCAGGAGACCTCAACAAACGTCTTCACTTTGAAAGAAATAGCAGGGTATCGGAGATAGCAAAAGGACTGAACCTTCTTGCCGAGTCCTGTACTCAGAAGATAAAAGAGTCGAATATTCAGAAGGAGAGACTGCTTTCCATTCTGATGAGTCTTCCCGATGGTGTGGCCATACTGGACAGAGAGAAGAGATTCGTTCTTGCCAATCCCGTATTTGAAAGGTTATTCGAGAAAACCGAGAATCATAAACGATTTGACGAGGTTATCAGAATTCCCCAGGTCATAGAGATTATTGAGGATGTCCATGCAAATTACAGAAAGAGGACCATAGAGGTTTTTCATGATGCTACCAATAAATATATAGAGGTTGTAGCTCAACCTCTTGCCGGAGATGAGGGATCAGTGGTTATTTTCAGAGACATAACAGAGATGAAAAGAGTGGAGGAGACTCGTAAGGACTTTGTGGCTAATGTCTCCCATGAGCTGAAAACACCCATAACCGCTATCCGTGGCTGTACGGAAACACTTCTTGACGGTGCCCTTGATAGCAGAGCAGAAGCGATAAGATTTCTGGAGATAATCAAATCCCATACCGAGCGGATGGAACGTCTGATAAAGGATCTGATAAGCCTTTCAAAAATAGAGCTTGGTTCCATGCCTATAAACAAAGAGGATACGAATCTGAATGCCTTGGTGGAGGATATTCTAAATTCGTTAAAGGAGCAGGCAGAGAAAAAAGGTTTGACCTTGACAAATTCTGTGCCTGAGACCGTTACTGTAAAGGCTGATCCGGACCGTTTGACCCAGATACTCACTAACCTTCTTGACAATGCAATCAAATTTACCGACTCCGGAGGCGTAATCGTAGGCTATAAGGCCCAAACCCTCTATGTAAGTGATACAGGTATCGGGATTCCGGAGAAGTTCATCGACAGACTGGGTGAAAGATTTTTCAGGGTGGATCCTTCGCGCTCGCGTACTCTTGGTGGCACAGGCCTGGGGCTTGCCATTGTAAAGCACCTTGTAAGGGCTCACGGCTGGGAGATGGATATTGAGAGTCAGGAAGGCAAAGGCACGACAGTAAAGATTGTAATAACAGACAATGGCCATAAAGATTCCCCCCTTCATTGACAGACACATACATTTTCTCCGAAACGGCTTACCCATTACAGTACAAGAGGCTGAGGAGATAAAGAGGTCTCTTATCAGCAGCGGAATTCTCTCCATTTGTGATATGGGCCACAGTAGTGGTATTGGCCTTGAAGTAAAGAGACTATGGCAGAGCGAGCCTCTTCAAGTGAGGTCGTGCGGTTATGCAATCCACAAAAAGGGAGGCTACGGCAGTTTTTTAGGCACAGGGGTTTCCGATGAGAAAGAGATATCAGAGGTTGTAAGAAGGATTGCCAGGGAGGGGGCAGACTTTATTAAGGTAATAAACTCTGGAATAGTGAGCATAACTCCGGAGATGCCTGTTACAGATGGTGGATTTTCCCGGGAGGAGTTAAGAGTTATTGTTGAAGAGGCAGGTGAAATGGGGCTTGAGGTCATCTGCCATGCAAACTCCGATAGAGCCATAAGGGAAGCAGTCTCTGCAGGCGTTACCTCGATTGAGCACGGATTCTTTGTCTCCGAAGAGACTCTCTATATGTTGAAGGAGGAGTCTGTATCCTGGACGCCGACTGTTTATGCCCTTTTGAGCTTTGCCATTGGGCAGCCTGTTGATGTGAGAAGTTACCTTGAGGGTGTGATAGACAGGCACCTCGAATCCGTATATATAGCCCATTCGATAGGTGTGAGACTTCATGTAGGTACAGACAGCGGATCCAGGGGGGTCAGCCATGGTAAGGCATTCTTTGAAGAATTGAGATTGTTTAAAAAGGCCGGCTTATCGGATAGGGATCTGATTGGCTGTGGGTGTATGGAAGAAAGAGAGGTTTCCTCTGGTAACTATATAATCCTGTCCGATGGAGGGATTGAGGAGGCCACGATAGAGGCTGTCTATTTTCAGGGAAAAAGGATTCTATAGCTTTACAGCAGCCGGGCAAGAACCTTTTCAACAAAATAGGCCATTACTATACAGGCAGGCAGGGTAAAGATCCAGGCCAGTAGAATCTTGCCTGCAATTCCCCATCTTACAGCAGAGAGGCGCTTTGTTGCTCCCACTCCCATGATTGATGTGGATATCACATGGGTGGTGCTTACGGGTAACCCCACATGGCTTGCTCCGAGGATTATTGCGGTGGCCGCAGTCTCTGCGGCAAAGCCATGAACAGGCTCCAGCTTAAGCATGTGAACTCCCAGGGTCTTGATTACCCGCCAGCCACCTATTGCTGTGCCAAGACCCATGGCAAGGGCACAGATGAGTATGACCCATGTGGGAACCTCCACAGATTCAATCAGTCCAGCACTGAAAAGAGACAGGGTAATTATTCCCATTACTTTCTGGGCATCATTTGAGCCGTGACTGAAGGCCATGAAGGAAGAAGAAAGAAGCTGAAGTCTTCCGAAGTGTTTGTTTATCGCACCGGGAGAGAGTCTGCCAAAGAACTTCAGGATTGCCTTCATGAAAAAGTAACCGATAAAGATGCCGATTATCGGGGAGGTGAGTAGGGCGGTAAAGATTTTCGTCAGACCGGTAAAGTTAAGAGTCTCAACGCCTCCGTGGGCTATTGCTGCACCCATAAGGCTACCAATCAATGCATGAGAGGCGCTTACAGGCATTCCGATCTTTGTCATGGCTGTATTCCATACAAATCCAGCCACCAATGCGCTTGCTACAACTATCTCAGTTATACTATGGGGATCTACAACACCTTTCCCTATGGTCTTTGCTACTGCTGTTGAAAAAAAGGCTCCTATGATATTCATTGATGCAGCCAGTAGCACTGCCTGCAAAGGGGAAAGAACCCTTGTGGAGACTACTGTGGCAATGGCATTGGCAGCGTCGTTCCAACCATTACTTATATCGAAAAGGATAGCTAAGATAATGGTTAGCAGTACTATCTCAGGCATGCTTCAGAACAATACCCTCAAGAATATTTGCCACATCCTCACATCTGTCCGTAGCGTTTTCAAGATGCTCCAGTATTTCTTTCCACTTGATTATATTTATGGGATCTTTTTCATTCTCAAACATTCTGCCTATGGCATCTCTGAATATCCGGTCTGCCTCATTCTCCAATCTGTTGATCTCAATGCACAGGTCCTGAACCATGGAATAGCGCTTTTTCTTAAGTTCCTGTATTGCCCTGTGTATCACCTCTGTGTGTTCCTTTAAGGATTTGGCAAGCTCAACAGCTCCGTCTATCTGAGACTCTATCTTGAAAAGGTTTATTCTGTCAGCTGCGGCCCAGATAAGGTCTAATATATCATCCAGCCTGCAGGCCAGGGCGTGAATATCCTCGCGATCAAGGGGGGTCAAAAATGTTTTGTTTAACCTGCGGATTGTCTCGTGCGTTATTAAATCGCCTTCCTTTTCCAGTCGGTGAATGGATTCAACCCTGTTTTCTATATCAGTAAATTTTTCCAGTAGTTCAAGGAGTGAACGGGAGGCATTGATAAGGTTTCGTGATGCCTTATCAAAGAGTTCAAAGAAGTCTATTTCTTTAGGGAAGAGACGCATTGTTTGGTATTAAAAATAATAAATCCCAAGCCATAAAGTCAAATTCTTTAAAAATTAAACGATCTTTAATAATCCTGTAACATTTTTTCCGTATAGTAAATATCAAAAGAGATGATGATCAACAAAGCAATGGAGGATTTAAAGATGAAGTGCAAGTTTTATTTCAGGGAGGATGAGTTTTGCGAGGTAGGGATGCCAACAACAGCACTGTACAAAAGGCTCATATGCCTGAGAAATCCTGTAAAATGTCCTGTTTATCTCTCGAAACAGAAGGAGGTGGTGGAAATTGTAACATAATTGTAACATTTCTTTAACCAGAGCGTAACAAAAAATATGTAAAATTAACAAGGAGGAAAGATGAAAACAGTATTAAGGCTATTTCTTATTTTAACGATCGCGCTTTCATTCACAGCAGTACAGGCAGCAGAGACGATTAATGGTGCTGGTGCTACATTCCCTTATCCTGTATATTCAGCTTGGGCCTACCAGTATCAGAAGACCACAGGTGTAAGGCTCAACTACCAGTCAATCGGTTCCGGAGGCGGTGTCAGGCAGATAACAAACAGGACAGTTGACTTTGGAGCATCGGATGCACCTGTGCCACCTGAGAAGCTTACCAGGAAAGATCTTCTCCAGTTTCCTGCGGTTATTGGCGGCGTTGTTCTGGTGGTCAACATTCCAGGTGTAAAATCCGGCCAGTTAAAGCTTGATAGTGAGTCGGTATGCAGGATCTTTCTGGGTGAGATAACTGAATGGAATGATTCCAGGATAAAGAGCTTGAATCCTTCCCTCAAGCTTCCAGGGAGAAAGATCACCGTAGTTCACAGATCAGATGGCTCAGGTACAACAGCCATCTTTACCACCTATCTCAGTAAAGCCTGTGCAGACTGGAAGGAGAAGGTTGGGGCAGGAAAGGCTGTAAAATGGCCTGTAGGCATCGGTGGAAAGGGTAACGAGGGAGTTGCCAACTATGTGCGGAGGGTTAAGTACTCGATAGGTTATGTTGAGTTTGCGTATGCAAAGCAGAATAAATTGACATATACCCTTTTAAAGAACCCATCAGGTAACTTTGTAAAGCCCAGTTTTGAAACATTTCAGGCAGCTGCCGCCTCTGCTGATTTTGATCCCCAAAAGCATTTTTACCTCTGGCTGATAAATGCCCCTGGAAAGAATGCATGGCCAATCTCAGGAGCAACATTTATACTCCTTGCCAGGGAGAAGAAGAAGTCCAACATAAAGACAGTGAGGTTTTTTGACTGGGCCTTTAAAAATGGTGATGAAACAGCAAAAAGGCTGGTTTATGTCCCATTGCCTGATGATCTGAAAAATAAGGTGAGAGCTTACTGGAAGCAGAACGGAATATACTGAATCTTAAGAGATGTAAAACAATAAGGTGCTGTAAGAACTTGTTCATCAGGATGGGGTCCGTAGGGTCCCACCTGATGGATTTTTATGTCATGCTGACTAACCACTCTTCATAGCAATTATTACATGAAACAGCAGGATGCTGCTTTGTGATACAGTTTCTGAAAGCTGAGGTAATACAGTGCCATTGCTATTTAAGAAGAACCCTGTAGACATATTCTTTTCTGTCATCACAGCCCTGGCTGCTCTGTCAGTAGTTGTTTTCATCGCGGGTATTCTTTACATCCTCATACGGGAGTCATCCCTTTCCATTGAGAGGTTCGGTGTTTTTAATTTTATTTTTTCCACAGACTGGGACCCTGTCAGGGAGTCCTTCGGAGCAGCAACGAATCTCTTCGGTACCGCAGTTACAACCTTTCTGTCCCTGCTTTTTGCAATCCCCGTGGCAGTTGGCATTGCCATTTTTGTTACAGAGATAGCACCGAACTTCCTTAAGGGGCCTATTGGTGTTGCAATAGAGCTTCTTGCTGCAATTCCAAGTATTATTTACGGCATGTGGGGGCTTTTTACACTTGCACCGATAATGTCCGAATATATAGAGCCTGCTCTTCAGGCAAGCCTCGGAAAGGTTCCAGTCCTGGGAATCCTCTTTGAGGGTACCCCGATGGGAATAGATCTGCTTACGGCAAGTGTGATACTGAGTATAATGATTATCCCCTTTACAGCCAGTATATCCAGAGATGCCTTTAATCTTACCCCTGCGGTTGTAAAAGAGTCTGCATATGCACTCGGTGCCACAAGGTGGGAGGTTGTGAAGAATGTGGTTATCCCCTATTCCAGGTTGGGAATATTCGGAGGAGTGGTATTATCCCTCGGAAGGGCCCTCGGAGAGACCATGGCTGTGGCCTTTGTCCTCGGGAACAACCATCAGATTACAAGCTCCCTGCTTGATGCGGCAGCCACAATCACCGTTACCCTTGCAAATGAATTCACCGAGGCAGATACGGATCTGTATCTCTCTTCACTGTTTTACCTTGCTCTCATACTCTTTGTGCTGAGTTTTATCACTTTAGCGATTGCAAAGATATTTCTGCTGAGGGCGGAGAGGAGGTCTTAGAGCCCTTTATGATTAACATGCAGGCACCTGATTGTGTGATATTTTACTCAAATCCAGTAAAGGGGTAGCATGATGGAGTCTGAACGGATTTGAGTGTTAATTAAACTGTAATTACTTTAGATTTCATATAAGGAGAGCAGATTGGATATAGTGAGAAAAAGAAAGATAGAAAGCTTCGTTGCCCTTACGCTGAGCACGCTGGCAGCCATGTCAGGACTGTTCTGGCTTGTCTTTATACTTGGAGATGTACTTATCCATGGCATTGGTGCTCTCAATCTCGGTCTTTTTCTTGAAGATCCTGCCCCTCCAGGCATTGAGGGAGGAGGGCTGAGGAATGCCTTTGTGGGACAGCTTTTGATAACCCTGTGTGCCACCATTATAGGTGTTCCTTTAGGGGTGCTTGGGGGTACCTTTCTGGCTGAGTATGCACGGGGCAGGAAGATAGCCCGTATTATAAGCATTCTCTCGGATATCATGGTAAGTGTTCCCTCAATCGTTGTGGGTACATTCATATATGCAGTACTTGTAAAGCCCCTTGGACATTTTAACGGATGGGCAGGTGCCGTTGCCCTGGCGATCATAATGGTTCCTGTTGTGCTCAGGACAACAGAGGATATGCTGACCCTTGTTCCCTGGACCCTCAGGGAGGCTGCTTTTGCCCTTGGTGCTCCTTATTACAAGGTGATCATACAGGTTGTATACAGGGGAGCAGCTGCAGGCATACTTACCGGAATACTGCTTTCCATTGCCCGTGTGGCAGGAGAGACAGCTCCACTGCTGTTTACATCCTTTAATAACTCCTTCTTTTCTGTTAATATGAATGAGCCTATTTCATCCCTTACTGTTACAATATTCCAATATGCCATGGGACCATATGACTCATGGCATGCCCAGGCATGGGCTGCATCACTGATAATTACGATATTTATCCTTATGCTTACGATTGCAGGAAGATTAATCATACGATGGAGGTATGGCAAAAGATGACAGAGATTGCTCTGGAGGTGAAAAAGCTCGACTTTTATTATTCCGGAGAGGTGCATGCACTTAAAAACATAAATCTTCCGGTATACAAGAATACTGTAACAGCCCTTATCGGGCCTTCGGGCTGTGGCAAGACCACCCTTCTCAGATGCTTTAACAGGATGCATGACCTTTATCCCGGAAACAGATATAACGGAGAAATCATCTTTAAAGGTAAGAACATCCTTTCAAAGGACATCGATCTGATCGATCTGAGAAGCCGAATAGGTATGGTATTCCAGAAGCCGACACCCTTTCCCATGAGTATCTTTGACAATATAGCTTATGGACTTAAACTGAGGGGGATAAAAGGCAGGACAGAACTTTCCGAACGGGTAGAGAAGGCCCTCAGGCATGCCGCACTCTGGGATGAGGTTAAGGACAAGCTGAATGAGAGCGCCTATGCCCTTTCAGGAGGTCAGCAGCAGAGGCTTGTGATTGCCAGGGCCCTGGCTGTGGAGCCTGAGGTGCTACTTTTTGACGAGCCCACATCTGCCCTTGACCCTATCTCAACGGCAAAAATCGAGGAGCTGGCTGTTAGACTGAAGGAGGATGTTACTGTTATAATCGTTACTCATAACATGCAGCAGGCAGCGAGGATCTCTGACTGGACCGGCTTTCTAATGCTCGGTGAGTTGATAGAATTTGATAAAACTGATAAGATATTTACTAATCCCTCTCAGAAGCTGACAGAGGATTACATAACAGGGAGGTTTGGATAATGCCTGTAAGGATGGAGGAACTGGAGCACCTCAAGGGGATGCTCGTGAAGATGGCAGGGCTTGTGGAACTATCCATTAAGAACTCCGTGAGGTCTCTGACCGAGAGGGATTCCGTTCTGGCACGAAAGGTTATTGAGGATGACCATATCATAAACACCTATGATGTCCAGATAGATGAGGAATGTATAAGGCTGCTGGCTCTGAAACAGCCTATGGGTAAGGACCTTCGGTTTATCACCACCGGAATGAAGATCACAACCGACCTGGAGCGGATTGCCGACAACTCCGTTAACATTGCCGAGAGGGCACTTGAGCTGAATAAGGAACCTCTTTTGAAACCATATATAGATATTCCCAGAATGAGAGAGGTTGCCCAGGGTATGGTGAGGGATGCCATAGATGCCTTTATACATGAGGACAAAAGGCTGGCAATGGATGTTATAATGAGAGATGACGAGGTGGATGATCTGAACCAGATGGTTTTAGAGGAGCTGATGTTCATAATGACGCAGGACCCGAGCACTGTATACCGGGCAATGAAGATCAGCTATGTATCGAAGTATCTGGAAAGAATTGGGGATCATGCCACCAATATTGCCGAGATGGTGATATATATGGTTGAGGGAAGAATCATCAGACATATGCTTCCGGAAGAGATAAAACTCTAAAAACAATAGACACAAACCTTGAAAAAAATAAAACTCAAAATACACACCTCCGGTCCTGCCATCGATTATGAAAAGGCCCTGAATCCAGAGCAGTGCGCGGTGGTAATGCATCCGGGTGGTTCCATGCTGGTGCTGGCTGGTGCTGGCAGCGGAAAAACACGTACTGTTACCTACCGTGTTGCCCGTCTTCTGGAAAAGGGTGTGCCTTCATCCGCGATCCTTCTTCTCACATTTACCAACAGGGCAGCCAGGGAGATGATGCAGAGGGTAGAGGAGCTTACCGGAGGAAGCACAAAGGGGCTCTGGGGAGGCACATTTCATCATATTGGCAATATTATTCTCAGACGTCATGCAGGAGTGCTTGGCTACAGGGACGGCTTCTCAATTATCGACAGGGAGGACCAGAAGGAGTTGCTTGAATCCTCCATGGCCGAGACAAAGCTACAAGAGAGCCTCACGCCAAAAGGCGCTGTGCTTGCTGAACTTTACAGTTTTCACAGAAACACTCTGATCCCCCTTGAAGATCTCTTCTACGGCAGATACTATCACCTCTTAGAGATAGCTGAGGAGGTTCAGCAGGCCCTTATGATTTACGAGGAGAAAAAGAGGCGGCTGAATCTTATGGATTTTGATGATCTTTTGCTGAACACACTTCGACTCCTTAAGGAACATCAGGAACTGAGGGAGTTTTATGCTTCAAGGTTTTTGCACATTCTGGTTGATGAGTATCAGGATACCAACCTGCTTCAGGCAGAGATGGTGGATCTCCTTGCCGGGGTGCACAGGAATGTTATGGTCGTGGGTGATGATGCACAGTCAATCTACTCCTTCAGGGGTGCGAGGATAGAGAATATACTTCGCTTTGCGGACCGCTACCCCGATGCAACGGTTTTCAAGCTCACAACAAACTACAGAAGTACTCCCGAGATCCTTAACCTTGCGAACAGATCCATTGAACATAATGTTGACCAGTTTAAAAAGGAGCTTAAGGCTGTTTTGCCGTCAGGCCCAAAGCCCGTGGTGATAGCCCTTGGAGACCTTTACGAGCAGGCCCGCTTTGTTGCTGCCATGGTCAGACAACTTCTTGATGGTGGTATCCCTGCTGAGGAGATTGCCGTGCTGTACAGGTCCCACTACCAGTCCATGGAGATACAGATGGAGCTTCAGAAGCAGGGGCTGAACTTCGAGGTCCGCTCAGGGCTGAGATTTTTTGAGCAGGCCCATATAAAGGATATCCTTTCATATCTGCGGATACTATACAACCCCTTTGATGAGCTTAGCTGGAAGCGGGTGCTGAAGATGATACCGAAGATAGGTAATGTCACAGCTCACAGGATATGGAGCTTCATATCCAATTCGGACAATCCCTTCAGTGTACTGCCGGAGGCTGCCACTGCGGTACAGAGAAACGCCATTGAGGGGTTTAATATCTTTGTCTCCAATCTTAGGGGGCTTCTTGAGCTGGATTACAGGCAGAGCCCTGACCTGGCAATCTCTTATGTGCTTGAACACGGTTACGAGGACTATCTCTATAACACCTATCCGAATGCAGAGAGCAGGTATGAGGACATTGTTCAACTCATCCGGTATGCAGAACGCTACAGAGGGGGGGCTCCCCTGACAGGAATAGATGCCGAAATCAGCATGCCATACTCAGGGCTTGAGATGCTCCTTAGTGACCTCTCTCTTGAGAGGATGGAAGAGTCTTCCGAGGAGGGGTCCGAGGGGGTGATTCTTTCCACTATCCATCAGGCAAAGGGGCTGGAATGGCAGATTGTTTTCATTATAGGACTAAATGAAGGGAGGTTTCCTTCCAGAAAAGCCCTGGTACACGAGGGTATTGAAGAGGAGAGGAGACTCTTCTATGTGGGTTGCACCAGGGCGAAGAATCAGCTCTATCTATGCTATACTTTAAGTGACAACGGATACACCGCTCAGGAGCCTTCAAGATTCCTGACAGAACTACCCGATGATGTTTATGAAGAGGTGGAGATAGAGTATGAGTTTCGGTGAAGCCCTGAAGCTGGGACTTGCTATTGTTAATCGTAACTGGCAGCTTTTGCTTGTTAACCTTGTGGCGGGTGTTATTAACTGTTTGGGATTTGCCGTTGTGGTTGTCCTGCCCCTTATTGTCTGGGCCATTGCCTCAGGCATGAATCCCTCCATACTCGCTCAGCTACGCTCACCGGCAGATATGATTGGCTCTTTTCCAGGTTTGATATTACTATGTGTTTTTTTAATAATTGTTTACATAAGTATTGTATCAGCACTGGGATTGTTTGTTTTTGCAGGGAGTGCTGGGGTGCTTTCCAGGACTGTTGTGGACAGGGAAAAGAGATTTGACCTTAACGAGTTTTTTAAAAATGGCAGAAAGCTCTTCTTCCCCTTGCTGGCATACATATCCCTGGTTGGGCTTATTGCCATTGTGGCTGTAGTTGCTTTTGTCATATTTCTGTTTTCAGTGCCGGCTCTCAGTTTACTGGTTAAGGGCTTGCCGGGGCCTGTCTCGATTGCCATGACCATACTAATATGGGCTGTTGCTATCTTTACCTTTCTTATATGCTTTTTCGGAATCATTTCTATTATTCAGTATGGAGTGGCAAGGATAATATTCAAAGGCAAAGGTGCTGTGGTAACGTTGAAAGATACGGTTTCGTACCTGATGAGACAACCGACAGCCTTTGCCATGTATGTGATTGCCACTTTGATCTATGCAGTTGTGGGTCTGCTGGTTGTTCTGATAGGAATTCCCATGCAGATGACCTCAGGTGTAGGCAGCATAATGTTAGAGATTCCCTATCAGATGCTGGCATTTGCAGTGCAGAGTTACGGGGGCTTGTGGACACTTGCAGTGGTACTGGTATACTATTATGGAACAGAGATATCCGTAGCAGAGAATCGGGTTATGCAGGAGGAGACCCTGGATGGCCGGTGAGTTTCTGGCGCAGTTTGGCAAAAACCGACTGGCTGTTATAGGCGGGATTCTTGTTCTTATACTTTTTGTTGTTGCTATCTCTGCTCCCTTTGTTGCTCCTTATGAGCCTGATTACATTGACAGGTACCATATACTGGAGCCACCGAGCAGACTTCATCCCCTTGGGACGGATGATCTGGGCCGTGATGTCCTTAGCAGAATCCTTTACGGAGCAGGTGTCTCCCTTTCCGTAGGGTTTGTTGCTGTAGGGCTTTCCACATTGATCGGGATTATATTCGGAGCAATAGCCGGATATTATGGTGGGATAGTGGACAGGATAATTATGAGATTTGTTGATGTAATGCTTTCTATCCCCACCTTTTTCCTTATACTTACCGTGATCGCCTTTGTAGGTCCCAGTATCTGGAATATAATGATAATAATTGGAGTCACATCATGGATGGGAGTGGCCCGGTTGGTAAGGGCGGAGTTTCTGAGCCTTAAGTCCAGAGAGTTTGTTCTGGCAGCAAGGGCAATAGGTGCATCGGACTGGAGAATAATATTCAGACATATGCTTCCCAACAGTCTGGCTCCTGTTATAGTGAGTGCAGTGCTGGGAGTAGCCTCTGCAGTGCTGATAGAGTCCTCCCTAAGCTTCCTTGGACTGGGGGTTCAGCCACCACGGCCAAGCTGGGGAAACATTCTTACTGCTGGTAAGGCCAACATTGAGATTGCCTGGTGGCTATCGGTCTTTCCCGGACTTTGTATACTCATAACAGTGCTTTCATATAATCTTTTAGGTGAGGGACTCAGGGATGCCCTTGATCCAAGATTGAGAGAGAGGAGATAAAGAGATGAAGGATGTTCTTTTGCTTTTTGATATCGACGGTACACTGCTTGACTCGGGTGAGGCAGGTACAAGGGCTTTGAACAAGGCATTTCAGAGCCTCTTTGGTATTGATGATGCCTTCCGTGGGATATCAATGGCAGGGAAAACAGACACACAGATCATCAAAGAGGCCCTTAGTCTGCACGGCATTGACAGCAGAAACGGTGTCGTGGAATCCGTAATGAACAGATACATTGAGCTGCTTAAGGTGGAGATCGACAATCCCAGGAAGAGACTAAAACCGGGGGTTAAGGAGGTGCTACATACCATTACCGACCTGGGCTTGCCTATGGGGCTTCTTACAGGTAACATAGAGCCCGGTGCAAGAATAAAACTGGGAGCGTTCGATCTCAACAGATATTTCCCTGCCGGTGCCTTCGGAAGCGATCATGATGACAGAGACATGCTCCTGCCAATAGCTCTGCAGAGATTTGCCCGTCTCGGAGTTGAGGTTCCTCCTCAACGATGTGTTATAATTGGCGATACTCCAAGGGATGTGAGATGTTCCAAGATCCATGGCGGCAGATGTATAGCTGTCTGTACAGGGCCGTACGATGCTGATACATTACAGGATGCCGGAGCTGACCTTGTGCTTGAAAGCCTGGAGGACAGGGAACGATTCCTCCAGTTCCTGGCAGCGGAGGTTAATTAAAACCCGAATCCAGCAGTAAGATTTACAGGAGTGGTATGGTGGGGCATCGCATAGATGATCAGTGATATATCAGGTAAAAGGTTATGATGCAAGACAGCCTTGTGGAGCTTCTTTATAATGAGGCCCAAAAGGCCCTTGAGAATGCAATAGCACCCTACTCAGGATTTAAGGTAGGTGTGGCTTTGCAGGCAGAGGGAGAGATATACAGGGGATGTAATGTAGAGAATCCCTCCCTTATGATGAGCGAGTGTGCTGAAAGGGTTGCAATACTTAAAGCCCTGTCTGAGGGGAAAAGGAGCATAAAGGCAATAATGATTATTGCGTCAGACGGAAAGTACTGTTATCCCTGCGGTGGATGTAGACAGCTTATTTTGGAGTTTGCTCCTGAGGCAGATATATATATTGCCTCAGACAACGGGATAAAGAAATATAAAATAGAGGAGCTGCTTCCCTACTCTTTCAGGAGTCCCGGAAGATGAGCGCAAACATACCAAAAGGGTTTCTTTTTTCAACCACCGAAGCAGGAATCAAGTATAGTGACCGTCAGGATATGGCCCTGATACTTTCGGAGACAGAGGCTACGGCAACGGGTGTTTTTACCACCAACAGAGTGAAGGCTTCTCCTGTTGTGCTTGACAGGAAGCGATTGAGGGCACATAAGGCTCGTGCAATTGTTCTTAACAGTGGCAATGCCAATGCCTGTACAGGCAGAAAGGGCATGAATGATGCTGCCTGGATGTGCAGAGCAGTGGCCAGGCATCTTAATATTCCAGAGGCTGCTGTACTGGTTGCCTCAACAGGTGTTATAGGCACTCCGATGCCGATGGATAGAGTTGCAAAGGGAATAGAGAATCTTGTTCAAACCCTGGGTAAGGCAACGGTTGAGGATGTAGCAAGGGCGATAATGACCACGGATACCTTTCCCAAGTTCATTTCGAAGGAGATCAGCATAGGGCGACGTAAAGGTACTGTTTTGGGTATTGCAAAGGGAGCTGGAATGATTGCACCGGCCATGGCTACGATGCTCTGCTTTATACTGACCGACCTGGCAATAGAACCAATGGCACTTTCTCAGGCATTGAAGGATTCCGTGGCTGAGACATTTAATCTCCTTACTGTTGACGGTGATATGAGTACCAATGATTCAGTTATTGCAATGGCCAACGGTACCGTCGGAAATAAACCCCTTGGGGTAAAGGGACGGGAGTTTAAGAGGTTCAAAAAACTTCTGTTTGAGGTCAACGATACCCTTGCCAGAATGATCGCCAGAGACGGTGAGGGGGCAACGCGGCTTGTTGTGGTAAGGGTGAAAGGGGCAAAAAAACGTGCGGATGCAAGGAAAGCAGCACTGAAGATAGCAAACTCTCTCCTTGTAAAGACCGCCATATATGGGAATGATGCAAACTGGGGCCGAATCATGGCAACCCTGGGTGCATCCGGAATCAGCATGAAGGAAGAGCTGGTGGATATAGCTATCAACGGAGTTCTGGTTGCAAAGTCAGGCATGGCAACGGGAAGGGATGAGGCTGCTGCAAAAGCAATGCATTCCGAAGAGGTTGTGATTGATATAGATCTTCACATGGGCAGTGGTTCGGAGCGTGTATATACCTGTGACCTTACAGAGGGGTATGTGAGGATAAATGCTGAATACAGGACTTAGGGTGTTGTGAGATGTCCGTAAAAGAACAATTAAAAAAACTCGGTATCGAGCTTCCGGAACCTCCTTCGCCTGTTGGTTCCTACACGCCAGCCCTTCGGACAGGCAATCTTCTCTATTTAAGCGGTATCCTTCCTTTTCATGATGGTAAGTTGATTGCAACCGGAGTGGTTGGAGAGGAGGTTTCCCTGGAAGCAGCGCAGGAAGCTGCACGGCAGGTGGTAATCAATGCCCTCTCCGTGGTTGATTCAGTTGTGGGGCTTGACAGGGTCAGCAGATGTGTAAGGCTTCAGGGTTATGTTGCCTCTTCAAGGAACTTTTATGACCAACCCCTGGTATTGAACGCTGCTTCGGATCTGTTGAGAGAGGTTTTTGGTGACAGAGGTATACATACAAGGGTTGCTGTCGGAGTTTATTGCCTTCCGCTTAATTCACCTGTGGAGATTGACTTTATCTTTGAGATAGCGGATCTATGAATATAAATTGTCATAGGAAGAGAGGGTAAGGCCGTAACCGATATTTATCAGGAACTCCTGGCCGCGCTTGTTAAGCATCTCTATGAAAGACTCAACCACATAGGGATCAAACTGAGTGCCTGCTCCCTTTTTCAATTCCTCTATTACCCGCTGATAGGGAAGGGCACGTCTGTAAGGTCTGTCGGTAATCATTGCATCAAAGGTATCCACAACAGCAAGGATTCTTGCCTTCAGAGAGATCTCTTCGCCTGCCAATCCATATGGGTATCCACGGCCATCGTATCTTTCATGATGCTGGATAACTGTGGTCTTTACACCTTCAAGTGTATCCACCGGGCCCAAGATCTCCTCTCCGATTAAAGGATGTGCCTTGACAAGGCTGTATTCACTGTGTGTGAGTTTACCTTCCTTGTTCAGAATCATGGAGTCAATTCCAATTTTGCCGATATCATGAAGGATTGCTGCATGTTCCAGAATCTCTATCTCTTTGTAATCAAGGCCTATGTACCGGCCAAGTTCAGTGGCCAGGATTCTTACCCTTTCGGAATGACCCTTTGTGTACCTGTCGTTTGCCTCAAGGGCATTGACAAGGGCCTGGATAGTGGCGAAGTAGTTGGCCTTGACCTTCTCATATAACCATGCATTCTCTATGGCTACCATTGCCTGATTGGCCATTGTGGAAAGTATCTCAAGCTCATCCTCTGTGAACTGGTCACCGTCGGTCTTGTTTTCAAGAAGTATGGCACCCACTACACGATTCTTTAATTTTAGCGGCACAGCCATTGCCATCTTTCCATTTCCGTTTCCATTGGACATTAACAGGGGTTTCCCCTTTGACATCACCTCATTACAGAGATTTCTGAATTCAACGGTGATGTTATCATGCTTTTCTATGCCCAGGCCCCTGGTATATTTGATAGTGAGCACATTTTCGTCCTCCTTGTTGAGGTGGATGGCGCCTCTGTCTGCATCTAGCAATTCCGTTGTGGTTTTTATAATGATTCTGATAAGCTCCTCGGACTCGACTATACTGCTCAGAACCCTTCCGACCTCATTGATTCTCTTCAGTCTGTCCACCATGTTCGATAACTGGACATTCTTGGCCTTAACCTCTTTTGAAAGCAGAAGTATGGCCTTGTTGGCTGTTTCTAATTCCTTGATTTTATATTCGAGTTGGGAATTAAGCTCTTCCAGCTTTCTTTTATGCTCAAGCTCTGCCTTTACGCGCGAGAGTTCTCTCTCTTTTCGAATGTTTTTATCATAGAGGTTCTTTATCTCATGTATCATCCTATTGAAGGCAGAGCCGATGGTACCAATCTCATCAGTTGACTCAAGAACCACCCTTGCATTCCAGTCGCCACCTTCGATGTTTTTGATTGTAGTAAGGAGCTTGCCAAGCGGCTTTACCACAAAAACCGAGAGCAGGAGACTCAGAGTGATTGCTATGGATACAACAGCCAGAATGTTGATGAACAGAAGGAATCTTTTCAGGGAGAGTATGGTAGCCTTATGGCGAGAAAAATCAATATTTACTTCTATGATTCCGTTAATTTTTTCCGCACGGTCATGGCATCCGTAACAGGGCTTTCTGTTTTTTATAACACGGTAGTCGATGATCCTGTCGTCTTTCAAGAATGCCTTCTGAAGATTGTGCTGACCAAAATTAAGGAACTCTTTTGAGTAGATACCGATTTCGGAACTGTTTTTGGATTTCAGGATCTTGCCGTCTTTTGAGAGGATCCTTAGTTGGACAATAGCGTTGGATTGGCCGATATTTTCCAGGATGGTCTGTACCTCGCTGGTTTTGCCAGCCTGCATTGCAGAGGATATACTGCCTTCGATTAAACTGCTCAATAGTTCGGCATCGGCAAGCTTGTCTTCGATCAGCTTATTCTGCTGAACTCTCAGAACCACCGCTGTGGTGATACTAAAGACAAGCAACACCACCAAGGCGATGATTGCAATTATTTTTGTTTTTAGTACCATGACGTAATATTGCCTTAATTTTATCGAAAGCAATTTCTGTGCCAGAATTAATATTAAATTCCCTCATGTTTTACTCCTTCTTTTCTAAACCTGTAGTTTGAGGTGGGTGTAATCACGCATTCTGCTGATTTTTCCTCACTGACCAAGGTCGAATAAGCTCAAACTGTTTTTGATATTATTTGCACAAGTGTGCTTAAAGGCAAATAAAAATTACATTTTACTGCTTAACCTGCTAAAATATAGAAATTAAAAAAATTTTAAAACTTTGAGGTATTCAAGGAGGTCGGATTATGGAGAATAACGAAGAGCTATATGATGTTGTAATTATCGGAGGAGGTCCTGCCGGACTTACAGCTGCGCAGTATGCAGCAAGGTCGGATTTAAAGACCGTGGTACTGGACAAGTCACCTACTGCCGGAGCCCTTGCCTTCACAGATAAAATAGAGAACTATCCCGGGTTACCTGAGCCGATAACAGGTAAAGAACTACTTGATATCTTTAGAAGTCAGGCTATCAAATTTGGTGCAGAATATGTAGAAGTCCAGGTGATAGGGGTTGCGCTGCAGGGAGAGATCAAAGAGGTATACACAATGGACAAGATCTATAAAGGCAAATCTGTGATTATTGCAACAGGCGCCATGGGAAGAAAACCATCTATAAAGGGTGAAAAGGAGTTTTTAGGCAGAGGTGTCAGTTATTGTGCAATATGTGATGCAGCCTTCTTCAGAGGGAAGACAGTTTGTGTCATTGGTGACTCTGAAGAGGCGGTTAAGGAAGCTGAGCTTCTGACCCGTTTTGCCGCAACAGTCTATCTCCTTTCACCGTCGAAAAAACTGAAAGTGCCAGAAGGATTTCATGTGCCGGAAAAGGAAAATCTGAAAATCATCACCGGAGTTATAGTTAAAGAAATACTCGGCTCGGAAGTGGTGGAAATGATAAAGATAAAAGATGTTGCTACAGATGAAGAAAAAGAGATGCCAATGGACGGTGTTTTTGTTTATCTCCACGGTAGCAAGCCGGTAGTGGACTTCCTTAATTTCGCCGTTGACCTCAGTGATGAAGAGTGTGTGATTACAAATAAGATGATGGAGACGAATATCCCCGGTGTGTTTGCTGCTGGAGATGTTACCTGTGTGGAGGTAAGGCAGGTAGTGATTGCTGCTGCCAATGGATGTGTTGCCGCACTCTCTGCGGACAGGTATGTACATGGCAGGAAACGGAGAAGATACGACTGGTCAAAGTCAAAGTAGAATTACAACTTTTTGGTTGACACTTTAAAAAAAATGTATTAATATTAAAGTGATACTTTAAGTCATAAACCCTAGCTACCGTTAGATGGGGTCAATATTGAGGTCTCAGAAAGGAGAGAATGAGATGAGGGTATTAGTAGGTATCTTTTTAATCCTACTTGTTATCTTTCCTACAACGTCAAATGCCGAGGAGACAGAATACATTGAGTATACCGTAAAAAAAGGTGACACGCTCTGGGATATTTCCGGAGGAAACTTAGATGATCCGTTTTTCTGGCCAAAGATCTGGAAGGAAAATCCACAGATTAAAAATCCCGATCTAATATATCCGGGACAGAGAATAAGGATTCCAAAAGATCTTCTTCAGCAGCAGGTGGAGCTACCTCCGCCACCTGTTTCGGAACAAGAGGCTGCAGTCAGGGAGGAGGCTGAGGCAGAGACAGAGCCTGCAGGAGTACAGATAGAGCCCAGAAAGGCTTCTGTAGTTGATCCTGATCTGCTGGCATCAAGCGGTTATATTGATACCAAGATAGAAGGGGTAGGGCATATACTGTCAACTCCTACCGGAAGAACCATAGTGGGTAAAAATGATGATGTGTACATTCAGGTTAACAACAAAAAACCCGAGAAGGGAACAAAGTATTACATAATAAGATCTCTTGGGACAGTTGTGCATCCTGTGGAGGACAGAGTTGTCGGAGAGATAATCCAGATAGTTGGTACTCTTGAGGTTGTAGGAGAGGAGGCAGGTTATACAAAGGCAAAGATATTAAAGTCTTTTTCGGAGATACAGACAGGGTATGTTATTGATGAGTATTATCCGATTGAGCCTTATCCGTTGAAGAAATTGCCTGCAGAGGGTATTCACGGCACTGTTATTGCATCACGTGACCTCAGGATTCTGAACGGAAGATATGACATAGTATATCTGGATAAAGGCTCGCTCGACGGCATAAAGATAGGCACTGTCTTCACTATTATGTCTGCAGAACCGCCTCGTAGACCAATAGCAAAGGTTCAGGTTATCAGCACAAGACAACATACCTCTGTTGCCATGGTTATAGAGAGTGAGATGGAGGTGGCCAGGGGTGATTACTTTTAAAGCTCACTATTAAAGAAGTTTTCCCTTTTCTCAATACCGATAGTGCTGCGTGGTCCATGCCCGGGCAATACTTCTGTCTCTTCAGGAAGACTCATTAATCTGCGGAAGGAATCCCTGAGCTTATTGATATCTCCTCCCGGAAAGTCAGTTCTTCCCACCGAGCCGGCAAAAAGGGTATCCCCTGTTAACACGACACCGTTTCCATATATACAGATGCCTCCCGGGCTATGTCCCGGAGTGTGAAGAATCTTGAAATTTAATCCTCCGATTGTTATTTCATAACCTTCCTTTATAAACAGATCTGGTGAAGGCAGAGGAGGTATGTCATATCCCCAAAAGGCTGCCATGTCCCTAGCTGCCTCGTAAATCTCTTTTTCATCTTCGTGAATCAGGATTTTTGCACCGGTCTGCTCTTTTAATTCGGGAACGGCTCCCACATGGTCAAAATGTGTATGGGTACAAATAATGTACTTAACAGATAGAGAGTCACTGTTTATCAGTTCCATAATCCTGTCGGGTTCATCTCCCGGGTCAACAACAAATGCCTCTTTAGTTGAAGGATCAAAGATTACATAGCAGTTTACTTCAAGGGGACCGACTACAATCTGTTTGCTGTCCATATCAATCCACCTCACTTAATGCATTGATTTTAAATTTCTATCGGACGCTAATGAAGTATAATTATAAAACAGATCCGTATAAAAAATGCAAAAAATAAAGGCAGGATGTAAAATCCTGCCTTTATTTCAGGTAATATTTGAAAAGTCTAAATTAGAAGAAGCTATTCTGACTGATCAGAACACCCAGTGATACGAGCAGGGCGTAAATACAGAGTGACTCGATCATGGCGAGACCGATGATCAGGATCGTCATGATCTTACCTGAAGCACCTGGATTCCTGGCAACACCCTCACATGCCTTGCTCAGACCGATTCCCTGACCGATACCGGTTCCGAGTGCAGCAATACCTATACCGAGAGCAGCACCGAAAACAGCAAGAGCCTTAGCACCGGAAGCACCTGCTGCAGCGGCAGCCTCTTCAGCAAAAGCAAAAGGAGCAATAAGACAAACAAGAGCCATGGTAAGTAGAGTTACAACAAAGCCTCTCTTCATCAACTTCATCCTCCTTTCTTGAAACTTATAATTAATGTGCCTCTTCAACGGCACCAGCAAGATACATTGCACTCAATAACACAAAGACGAATGCCTGAACCAGACCGACCAGCACGCCAAGGCCAAGGACAAGTATCGGAGCTCCCAGCGGAGCAAGAACAGCAAGAACACCAAGCAGGATATGCTTTGCCATCATGTTACCAAAAAGCCTGACGGAGAGTGTTACAGGTCTTACAAGGTGTCCTATGGTCTCAACAAAGAGCATTATCAGCATCAGTGGCAAAGCAAATATATTACGTACCGGTCCTAAGAAATGATTGATATACTTAATTCCGTGAACCCTTATTCCGTAGTAATGTGTAGCAAAGAATACCGGAATGGCACAGGCAGCAGTTGTGTTGATATTGGCTGTAGGCGAGTCAAACCCCGGTATCAAGCCCATGTAGTTGCAAAGCAGAATATAAAGGCCAAGGGTTGCGATAAGTGGAAAGTGAGCTCGGGCCCAATGGTGTCCTATCACATCCTCACATAGGTTATACAGGGCCTCTATTATTACCTCGACGAAGTTTTGTACACCTTTTGGAATCATCTTTAGTGAGCGCCTTACAAGAAGGGCAAGTCCGACAAGAATACCCGTGGCAAGCCATGAGTAAGTAACATAAGATGGAACACCGGGTATATTGATTAAGTAGGCTCCTTCTGACACCTTGACCTCCTTTGAGTGAAAGATTATGGTAAAAAAGCTTACATATAATACTAATCCACAAAGGAATTGTCAAGATATGAGGGTTTTAATTTTTTTATAGAGATATAAGGATAACGAAGAATGAGACTGAAGCTTAATTTCCGGAATGATTGTGGTTGAAAATGCCATGTTTTTTGTTTATTAGAGCGATACAGGTCGGCTATCGGGCAGGTCAGACCAGAAAAAGGTCCATCTGGAGAAGATGCTCTCCTGGGAAGCTGATTGGGTAGTTATTTGTGAAACAGGCATAACAGTAGTCATCAGGGTTGGGTACGGCCCTTTTAAGCCCCTCTATTGATAAATATGCCAGAGAGTCAGCAGTAATATATCGTCTTATCTCATCAACCATGTGGGAGGATGCGATTAGTTCTCTTCTTGTGGGAGTATCTATTCCATAGAAACAGGGACCTACTGTCTTTGGCGAGCTGATTCTCATATGAACCTCTCTTGCCCCACCAACCTCTCTTATCATCTTGACAATCTTTTTGCTTGTTGTTCCCCTGACAATGGAGTCATCCACAACGACAACCCTTTTACCTTCGAGTATCTTTCTTACAGGGTTAAGCTTGAGTTTCACGCCAAAGTGCCGAATGCTCTGTTTGGGTTCGATAAAGGTTCTGCCTACATAGTGGTTTCTTATAAGGCCAAGGTCGAATGGCAGGTCTGCTGCCTCTGCATATCCTATTGCGGCAGGCATCCCGCTGTCTGGTACAGGAATAACCAGATCAGCATCGATATTCGACTCTTCAGCAAGAATCTTGCCGAGAGATTTTCTCACCTCGTTTACATTTATTCCTCCGAAGATGTAGCTGTCTGGTCGTGCAAAGTAGATGAATTCAAAAATACAGTGTGCTTTCTTTGTGGAGGGAATGGCCATTATGGAGTCAAGACCGTTTTCATTGATTACGAGCATCTCTCCGGGATTTATGTCCCTTATGTATTCTGCTCCGATGAGGTCAAATGCGCAGGTTTCGGAAGAGATCACATAAGCACCGTCAAATCTTCCCAAAGAAAGTGGTCTTACGCCGTAAGGGTCTCTTACTGCAATTAACTCCTTTTCCCTGAGAACAAGCAGGCTAAAGGCTCCTGATATCTCCTGAAGTGCCTGAATATGTCTTTCCTTAAAACTGGGGCCTCTTGCGTGGGCTGTAAGGTGTATTATTACC
>JALUAR010000279.1 GCA_027050975.1 Thermodesulfovibrio sp. | reverse complement strand
ATCATGCTTAATCTGATCCATATTTTAAGTAGATTTATTTTTGAGGAAAGACGGTCGAGGTGTCAAAAAGAGGAAGATAATGACTGTAGAGAATGTTTATTATTTCAATGGTGTCGGCTTTATGTTTTTTCGGCATCCCCTCTGTTTTGTTGTTTAGAATATTCTGGCAGCTATAAGTATCCTGCTATCGTACCGCTTCCGACATGATTCATCGTAAGACAGGCCAGGGGGTAATACCATGAGATGTGACCCAGGTTACTGAAATCCTGAAGCGTTTATGTTCATTTTAATGATTAGGTGATGATGAAATCTGATCCCAAAGGATGACAATATAGAGGCATAAGTTTTCCAGTATGACATGATATCTTATAAGAAGATAATTCCAAGGAGTCTGAAGTTTAAGATCCTTTTCCTTCTGTTTTCAGGAATAATTCTGAGTGTGGCTATCTCATTTTATATAGACGTGAATGATTCCAAAAGGTGGTTGCAGGAAGATTCAAAAAAGAATCTAAAAATAGTCTCTTCTGCAATTTATTCTATCCTTGAATACACAATGGCTAAGGGTGAGTTAGAAGAGGTTCCTTTCGCCCTTAAGAACCTCACCAGAAATCCTATGATAACAGATATACAGCTGCTGGACAGAGATATGAATCCAAGATTCGTTTCAAGAAGGGATGGTTCTGTCAGGGAGAAAAAAGTGGTAATGATGGCGATAAGACCCCGTACTGTCTGTAAGAAGTGTCATGGTAAGACAGACCCCATTGGTTATCTGAGGATCGGCTTTGACATTTCCGAATACCGGAAGAGGCTCACTGAAGAGATATTCAGAAATTTGGGAGTATCATTGCTTTTGCTCATGAGCATATTTGTCTTTGTCTTTATATGTCTTGAAAAGGGCATATTTTCAAGACTTAAAATGATCAATACCGCTATGAAATCATTCGGCAGTGGTAACCTCAGGGAGAGGGTTCAGTTAAAGGGGGAGGATGAACTTGGCGAGATGGCGAAGGTATTCAATGAGATGGCAGGCAACATTTACAGGATCAATTACAGACTCTTTAAGGTGTCGGAATTTTCAACCTTTATTTATCGGAAGAGAACAGAAGAAGAGGTCTTCTATGAGACAGTAAGATTTCTGAAGAAGATTTTTAGTCTTAATGGTGTAGCCATATTTCTAAATGAACCTGCTGAGGAGAGACTCATTACATACATGGGGGAACTCAGTGGTTTGATATACAATGAGCCGCTGGTTGTAGACATGAAAGAGGTAGGGACCATAAAAGTCTCGGTTTCAAGGGATATGACCGTGGATGAACTTTCTGCCCTCAGTCTTATTGCCTCTGCTGCCTCTGCTGCGGTAGAAAGGATAAGACAGTCAAGGGGAACCCGATAGTTCACACTCAAACTCCCCTTGAAGCCTCTTTCTGAGCTTATCAAAATCTCCATCCATCTGTAAAAAACGGTGTAGCTGGATGGCATTTTCGGGTCTCGCAATCCGATTGAGCAGCAGATTCTGGATATGATATAATAAAAAAACTTTATATATGCAT
>JALUAR010000278.1:594-1557 GCA_027050975.1 Thermodesulfovibrio sp. | reverse complement strand
ATCGGGACAGCATCTTCATGACCACACCTTATTAAGCGTATATGATCAGCTGGACGGTCGTTTTACTGCTCTATAATGAAAACCATCAACATCTTCAATCTCAAATCCTTTCTTTTCGAAAAATCTTTTTGCTGCTTCGTTTTGTTGTGAGAACTCACAAATCAACGTGTAACCCCTACTCAAATAGCATCCTTCCAGAATTTCAAGCAGAATTTTTCCTAGACCATTGCCACGCTCTTCTTTCTTCACGTTTATCCTGAACCTGACCTCACCAACCATGTTTTGGCTGACATCGTCATACCTTTTAACCTCTATTGAATGTAAGGCCCCTGCATATCTTTCCCTTCCATCTTCATCTAGTTTCACAAGGAGATATATCTGGTTTTCCAGAATCTTGCTTGTCACGGATGATGCTTCGGGAGTGTCGGAATTATAAGAAGAATAATCCTCGAAGAACTCCAAAAGAGGGTGCGGGATGGCAGGAGATGTATTGGGGTTGATGGTTCCTCCGTATGTGCAGTATTTAAGTTGTTTGAGATGAACCCCGATAGGGTTTATGCCGTATACTTTAACTCCGGCCTCATCTCCGAAAGTTTTTTCTAAATATACCGAGAGTACCTTTTCTATCTTCAGCATAAAGTTTTATTTTGGGGTGGCAAAATATTTAAATATTACTGAATGGTAGTAAATAGTTTATGGGTGGGCACGACTTATGGACAGTGATGATGTGGATGAAATTTGGAAAAAGATAAGAAGTGCAAAGAGATATTTGGACAGGGGCAATTACGGGATAGCAATAGATAATTTGGAAGGTGCTAAGGAGAAAGTAAATGAAATTCTGACAGAGATCAAAAAACTGGAGCGCCTTGCATACACGCAGATGATTGCGGATGAAATCGAAAGTTTAAAAAGGATGATAGAAGCCAGAAATTACGAAGATGCCAACGCTGTCCTGGTCACGAT
>JALUAR010000278.1:0-584 GCA_027050975.1 Thermodesulfovibrio sp. | reverse complement strand
AAGCCAAAAGAACTTGGAAGTATTAAAGAAAGCTTGGAAAAAGAAATGAGCAAGGTTATGATAAGGAAAGCCGAGATGGAATTGAGAAAACATCTTGATACAGGAAATTACAAACTTGCAAAAATCGAACTCGAGAGATTGGTTCTCCTGTGTGGTGGGCGTAAAAATGCCAGGATTGAAGATCTGGAACCGGAAGTTTACCGGGGATTGGTTGAACAATACATAAAGGAGGCCGAAGAAAATTTGGGAATGGGCTTTGTTTTGAACGCAGAATCTTATCTGAGACGGGCGAAAGAATGGGTAGAAGAATATCTCTCAAAAGTTGGAAATGGTGGAGTATGCAGAAACTACATGCAAAAAATAAATAAACTTGAAGAGAGGATAAAAAGAAAGAGAAGTATGAGCAAACCGTCTTAGGGTTTTCACTTAACTTGCTTACATAGAATTTTTGAGTGATGTTTGTGTGTTGGACTTTCCGGAAATATATGGATAAATCCGAATAGTTATCTGACTCCCCAGGCGGGGTATGAGATGGCGAAGGAAACGAATTGAATATCGAGGCAGCTGTATATGATGTGGGGATG
>JALUAR010000277.1 GCA_027050975.1 Thermodesulfovibrio sp. | reverse complement strand
ATATTTCTCTCAGTTTCTTCATCTCTTGATCCTCCATTTATTCCCAGTTTTTTGAATTCTTGTACCCAATCTATTGGGTAAAACAAAACTTACATCATGAGGATCATTTACTGTAAAGGATATTTCATTCTGCGTGCTATATATAACTTCATTAGACCAATTATATTCAATAAAGGTGGAAACCTCTGCCTGTTCCATCCCCCTGATGAACTCATACGCCATATATCCCATAATCCCTGAGAAAAACATCATCCCGGAAACCACAACATAAAACCAGTCAATGATTTTTACTGATGCTGGAGATTCTGGTCTGGATTTCACCTCTCCCTCCAGCCCCTCCTGCTTTAATAGTCTCTTTCATTTTTATCAAATTTTGTTCTCATTTCAACCTTTCCACCCCAAAAACTCACATATCCGAAGTGTGATTTTTGCTCATCACCGATGCAGGCTGACCATTTCCTTGCACTTCCGATGTGTAAGGATGTGCAAGGCTCTGTCTATTGAAACTACCTTGAACTGATATATCCCCTTCAGAACCTTCTCAAGGTCACTTGCCACTGGCAGGCCAAGGGTGCTGCCATTTCTGCTTATATTCACTGCCCCCTTTATCAACTCAGCCCTGTCACACCTGGCCTGAGAACCCTTTACCGGAAACCTCTTGTTTATGCAACTGTAAAAATTCAGCTCCCCTGCTATCAATGCCTGTGAAACAAAATTTGCACAGTCCGTGCCCCCCTTCTCACACTCAGGCTTCTGAGGATTGAAACACTTGTAGTCAGGATTGTACCCCTTGTCAGGCGGCCTGCCCGTGCCACAGTGTCTCTCAGCATATTCTACAGCCTTACCACCATTATAGTTGATTGTGCCTGCGGATACATTTGATATAAATAAAACAAACATTAACCAAAGAAATATAAGAAATCTTTGGCACTTCATTTGTTCCCTCCTTCAATTACTTTTAATGCATCCCTCGCATTGTTATCCCAGCAGATATACCACCAATCTTTATTATTCTCCTCAATATATCTTAGTATTTTTATTGCTTTCTTGCTTTTAAGTGTTGACAATAAACTCATTGCATATTCACATGCTCTTGCATCGCTTCGCTCGTTTTGTACAGCTTTATCAATATCGACTACGCCAGAACCTGGCAAGGGAATTATCTTATGTGTCTCTTTGGGATCATGTGTTAATCCATAATTTTTTAAGGTATAATCCTTCAACTCCTCCAATATCTCAAGGGCCACCTCCTCTGCCTTTGCCCTGCTTATCTTTCCTGCGTCATAAAGCAGTCTCACCGCCGTTATCCTTATCTCTGCCCTTGGACTCTTAAGAGCCTTCTCCACTATGGCGTATCCCCTCTCATCTATTATCTTCCCAGGCCCCCTGAATAAATAATACAATGCTGAGGCCCAGCCCCCCTTCAGGGCCAACTCCTCAAGCACTGGCAACGCAGTATCCCCATCCCCAAGGGAAAGTAACGCTGCCGCCGCCTTCAGCCTCACCCTCTCGTTATACCTCTTTATCTGTCTCACATACTCCTCATCCTCTGAGGCATAATACTGC
>JALUAR010000276.1 GCA_027050975.1 Thermodesulfovibrio sp. | reverse complement strand
CTGTCACCTTACTGGCTATCTCCTCATTGTATAAGCTAACAACCGACTCCCTCAACAGATACTCTTGAATCTTGCTTTGTACCCACGGCTCATTGTCAAACCCCATCTGTTTTGCTTCCTGTATAATAAGCGTGTCATCAATGATTTTTTCTAAAAAACCTCTGATGTCAAGCCTGGTGACCTTATCCAGTTTTTCTCTACGATGCTCTATCTCAAGGGCATATGCCAGATCTCCCTCAGTAATAGGAGTTCCGTTAACCTTTGCTATCACATTATCGCCCCCGGTCTTTACAGAACTAACGCATCCGGCAGTCACCAACACCGTTAAAATCAGCATTATCACCGCTATTTTGTTAATAGTAAAGCCTTTTTTCCCTCTGTCTTTTCTCAGAATCTTTCTCTCCATGACAGTTTCTCCAATTCCTTTATCTGTTTTGTTATTGTCCTGTATGCCACTTTATCTGCAGAACGCATTTTTCTCCAGTCAAGAACTATTATCTCTTTATCCCCATCCAAAAGCTGGAAATTAGCCCATAGAAGCTTTTTTGTCTTTGCATCAATAAGCCTTGAAAAGATGGAGACCATCGGTGCAGACTCAGCGTATGCACTCTCGCTGTACTCATCAACCATCCCAACTATTATGCCATCAATCTTAAGTTTTTTGTAAAGAGCATCTATTTCGCTATACCTCAATTCACCGTTTGGCCTTATTTTGAATCTTATCATCAAATCTCTTAGATCTCCCAACTCCACAGGATCGAACATCGGGTCTTTGAATAGTTCCACGATATACATATATGCCACAATCAAGCCTGCATCTATGTAGTCTGTTGTATTATAAAAAGGCACAACAGCTACCCGGATACTGTTCTTATCTTGCTTTTGTTGACGGGGATTAAACCCTTCAAAAAGTCTCTCAACCACCTTTTCAGACAACTCCTTTACCGAACCTATCCTGCCTAATCCCAGAATCGTTACAAAGTCCTCACCGGTTGCAGTAGAATAATCAGCCCAGACTATTTCGCCTGTACCGGTATCAATAAGACGTGCAAGAATACCCACCTTTGGATTGGCCTGCTGTAGGAAGTTTATTACAGAACCTGTTAACACCTTTGTTACTCCCAGTTCCTTTCTGATCTTTCTCATTGTATCTCTTGAAACAAATCCTGTTCTTCTTATTCTGTATTTCACCAGAAACTTTTCCAGTTTCTTCTGAGGAACTATCTCTACCCCCTTGTCTTCAATCTGCTTTTTTATAAAAGGCATAACATAGCTTAAGGCATCAGGTGTTTTACTTAGATTTTCAAAGGGGAAAATCGCTATCCTGTCCTTGCCCTCAGGCAGGGGTACAAGCTCCACATACTCTTCAGGCTCTATCTCCTCTTTTTCAATCTCAGGCGCAGGAGTAACAACAGGCTTTTTCTCTTTTTTCTTTTTTTTGAGTTCGTGAAACTTTGGCAAAACAGGAGGCAAAAGCTGAGGCTGTTTCTCAGGTGGCGGCTGCACCTCCTCTTTTGTTTTTTGAACAGGTACTGGTGCTGGTTGTGGCTCTTCAGGGACCACCTTCTCTTTTGGCTTTTCCGTTACCGGCGCCTCTTCCTTAACAGGTTCTTCAACCTCTGGAGCCTTTTCAGGCTCTTTCTCTGGAGCAGCTTCAGGCTCTTCCGGGATTTCATACACATCAGGACTGTCAAGCCGGAGGATCTCTTCTCCAGGGGCTACCGAAGGTAGCTCGATAACCTCCTCTACTTGAGCTGTTATCATCTCATTTTCTGAAGACTCTTCCTGTGCTTCTTTTCCTTCTTCCTTCATCACCTCTGCTACTTCCGTAACAGGTTCTTCTTCGGTCTCTTCGATTTTCAAATCCTTCAAAAACGGCTCCAGTAGCTTTTTGGCTGATTCAGCCACCCTCTCCTGTGGTAGAGTAACAATGACTACGGTAGACTTCTCCACCTTCTTCTCCTCTTTTAACAAGGAGTTGGGAAGCCTGATTTTCTGCCCCGGATAGATTCTGTCAGGGTTTTTAATGTTGGGATTTACTATCCATATTTTTGGCCAGAGGAAGGGATCATGAAGGTATTCCGAGGCAATACCCCACTGAGTATCACCTCTTTTAACGGTGTATTCCAGATATCTTTCTTCTGCAAAAACAAGTGCTATTATGGATACTACAGTAGCAACAACGAAAGTAATATATACTGTTACATTCCTTTTATTCATGATAAGGTTTAGTACTCATATAATGTCAGGATAGCCTCTCTAACCACCTTTAAAGCTGTCTCACTCAGTGTATCGGCCTTGGCCCCGAAGTGCCTGGCCATAAACCCGGCCCCTCCGCGGGTAAGGGTTACCGACCATATTATACTTCCCGATCCGGCATCTGCCATCATTAGTGTTATGGTCACCTCGGGAGCGCTGATACTTCCTAATCTGACCATTCCGTACTTGCTTACTGTGCCTACAATGACAGCCTGAACCTTCAAATCCTTTGCCAGTCTTCTTATCTGTTTTGAACTCAATGAAGTGGGATCCTTTATTCTCTGCCTTTTCATTGCTGCCATAACATCCCCTGTATACGCCACATCAACAAGACCAGAGGCAAGCAGTTCGTTGATCACCATCTCTCTTACAATCTCGCCAGCATTCCGGTCTTCCGAGAGGTTTTTGAAGGGAAGAACAGCAACTCTCTTAATGAAGCTCATATCCACATCAGGACTTATGTGTACTACAGGAGGGGTTGTGCTGCTACAGCCTAATAAAATTAAAAGCAGACCAACTACGATAAACAGATTATATCTCTTTGCCATCTCCATCACTCCTTATTTTGAGATTCGGTTTTAGACATTTATTTGAACAAAAACCTGAATACTCAACTCATATCAATTCAATAAAGGGTATCAACCATTTCCTCAACCACCTTTTGTAATGTCTCGCTCAGGGAAAGTCCTTCAGCCCCAAAGTGTCTTGTCCAGAAATCCGGACCTCCCTCTGTCGCCCAGGCTGACCATATTATATTGCCTGTTGAGACGTCGATCATTAAAAGATGTAATGAGACCTCAGGATACGAAACGGACACTCCACGACTAATACCGTATGCCCCTACTGAACCGCTTATGATGGCATCTACCCCTAATTCTTCTCCTATCTCCTTGAGTTGCTCGATACTTATTTCACTTACCGTTCTGACGCCTTTGTCTCTCAGCACACTTGTTACCTCACCAGGTTCTATCACATCAATGCCTCGTGACAAAAATTCAGCTATTACTGTACGTCTTACATATTCACCAGCAAATCTTTTTGAGGTCAGATTCTCAATTGGAAGAACTGCTATTCTTTTGATTTTATCAATCTCTACGTTTTCTTTAAGACGAACGGTTAGTTTTGTTCCTCCGCAGCCATTTAAAAAGAGGAGGCATAAAAGCAGGAAAGAGAGCATTACAGTACGTGTCCTGGTTATACGTCTCTTTTGGATAGACATTATCTCTCCTTATCAAATAAGCTAATAGTTATAATTAGCAACATATTATAACCCAAATACATTATTATATACTATTTATATATTGCCAGTCAGTGTAAGACCCAGATTGTATGTCTCTATCTTCTCATCATTTATTATCATGTTATATCCAAAGGACATTCTGAGCCTGAGGAATTTAGTTATCCGCCATGTGGCACTTGAGCTAACATTATGTCTCGTCGTAGGGCCAGGTTCGGTTCTTGAGTGATTGTATGACAGGTCCATATATAATGAAGGAAGAAATCTCCAGTTTACACCTACACCTTCGGAGATAGACTTATTCTCCTCCTCTTCTGAGTACCTGAAATGCCCGGACAAATTGAAAAATCTTCCGGGTGTGTAAGTTAGTGTCAGGCCCAAATTCTTAGAAGTAGTGTCTTTGTCTGCAGATTGCCAGCTAAAACTGTAAGTAAAATAGGTGTAAATCTTTTTGGTAAGGCGAACATCCAATGAACCTGACAGAAAACGATTTTTGCTCTCCGTATCCGAAGCGACGTTTTTTGTTATGGAGTATCCGAAATCATTTACCATGTTAACATGCCGGAAAAGCTTCGAATTAACACTTAACAAAAAGAGGTTATTCTCCGTGCCCTTTTCTCCGAAACTATAAGTTTCGGAACGAATAGCGGAAAATGTGGTAAAAAGAGTGGGGAGGGGGGATGAATTTAATCTCAGTGAATAGTTATACAATTTGAAGTCCTTTGTTTCTTCGCTATCATAATTCTCATTTAATTGGGCAGTAACCTTTGCCGTAAGCAGTCTGTGAGCAAACCATTTAATTGTGGCATTATAGAACCGGTTAACATCCCTTCTGCTGTCATCACCGCTAACAGTGGCTGACTTTTTGTAGATGTTCTGAAATACATCGGCAATAGAACTCTGGAATGAATCTGGCTCACTGTCATTCTGTTTTACATTGAAGCTAAAAGATGTCTCAATCTTATTTCCGTATCTATAAATTAACCCTGCATATACCTCCTGAATATATGACTTTGTAACATCCGTGCTTTCATCATCTTCTATTAAGGCATCCGTACCATAAACCTCAATCTCTGTTACCAAAACATTGTTGACGGCAGTAACGGTTTCATAATTAATTATTTTGAAATATGATGCATTGTAAGAATTCTGCAGATCTATCTCATACACATATATATTATTGAATGTGTCATATGCATTAATTTGAACACTTTTTATAGGCAACTCCGTCCAGGTTGTTCCTGGCAGATTTGTATTACTCATGTATACCTTCCAGTTGGATGGACTGTTTAAATTCAGATCAAGCCTGACATCCTGATTGACATAAAGAACAATTTTATTTACAGATTTTGTTGATGATACCTGAATCCCTATGTTATGGTATCGTGTGGTGCTGAGATTGATTGATGTTATGCCGCTGTCCAAGACACCATCAACCAAAGCTGACTCTGATGAGAGCTGGTCCACACTTGGCTGCACCGCTGTCCCGAGTGCATACAATCCTGCCAAAGGGGTTCTCCTGTCAACCACATCCGTCAACGTACCTGTTGTAAACAGCCTTCTCTTGTTCCAGGAGTAATTACCTTTGTAATTCATATATACATTTAACGAGTTGTGCCACACTATCTCTCGAAAGTTTATTTCATACAAACCGTTAAACGAGTCTGTTACCACCTTTTCAATCCCTTGAAATATAATTCCAGGACTATCATCTATATTGTGTGAATATGAAAGATTATACTTGGCTTTAAAGTTTTCCTTCTTATACTCATAGTATGATCTGGCAGAATATTCCGTTCCTCGAAGATCCTTCGATCTCTTGTCATCATACTCTCTATATGTATCAAAGCGGAAGGTCAGGTTGGGCAGATCGTATGGATTCAGCCTGAACTCGGAATAAAAATATTTTCTTGTCTCTCTTTTCTTGCCGCTTATATCATTATCGTACCAGGAAGATTTATATGTGTAGCCTGTCTGAAATGAATATACAGGATTACTCAAAAACAGCTCTATGGTTGGTTCAGCCTCTTTTTTTGTATTCGATGTTGTATTGCCTGCACTGTCTGTACTGTCAATTTTGTTTATGCCTGTCCTGAGATGTAATTTGTAAGACAAGGCTCTCGTAATTCTACCGGTGTAATTGAGATACAGATTGCCCCTCTTGTATTTTGTTGTACTCCTCTTTTCACCATCCACAAACTGCTCCACTTTCTGATATTTCAGATTGTAGTTGCTGCTGAAATCATTTGCATAAGCAGTGGCAATGCTGGCTAATACAACCAGCACCATAAGACAACCGGTTCTCCTGAATAACGCTGTTATTGTTCTTTTTTCATCACCTATTATCGCCATAGCAATGAAGTGAACATTCCTATTCTGTCAGGACTCTCGCCAACAGGAATAATTCTTTCTATTCTGTATGTTGTTTTGTCTATAACCTCAATCCTGTTAAGTGTTTTGTTAACAATATATATCTTATTCCTTTCAGGATCCAGAATAAAATCTGAAGGTGTTCCTTCCAGTGACACTGTACTGATAACCGGCAGCACCGTGGTGCTTACTTTTCCAGGGCTGTCTTCATATGGTCGCAAAACCACCATCTCGGCAGGACTTTCTCTCAGCAGATAAAGTCTGTCAAACAAGGGGTCAGCAATTATGTCCACAAGTGCATAGCCTGTATTGTTTATTGTAGTTACAGCTTCAGACTCTCTCCCGTTAATAATATCTATGATGTCTATAACAGACACTTTATCTGATCCGTAATTTGCAACATAAAGCTTTGCTCTCTGGTAGTCCAGATACAATGCTACTGGCTCCCATTCAACATCAATCGTGATAATCTCCTCAACCTCCTCCCTGTTTTTATCAACTCTGAGAATCGAAACACTGTTAGAAACCCTGTTTGCCACATAAACATTTAAGAATCTTCTCCTGTAACTTCTTATGAGACTTATATCGGAAGCTGAGAGAAACCGTGAACCTAAAACCGTTTCTACCGGAGGATCAGCGATAACACGCACAGGTCCAAAGCCAACGTCAACCCTCTGAATCTCTCCATAAGTAGAAGAATCTAATATAGTTACAGTATTAGAGTCAGGATTAGTCACAAAAATCAGATCTTTGCCAGCGGATATTTGTGCCACGGCAATGTCGGCAGGTCTTCCTCCAGAGGATATAGGCACCTCATTCTCAACTGTATTGGTTGAAGGATCTATAATTGAGATACTGTTGGATCCCGAGTTAACCACAAAGACCTTAAGGTTATTCTTCAATGTTCCCACGGCTATGCCCTTTGGAGACCTTCCCACCATTATTGTTGCCACAACCTGCCCTGTATGACGGTTTATAACTGTCACATTGTCGGATTTCTCATTTGTCACATACATAAGCAGTCCTGTTGTCTCTGGCATTTTCCCACTTATCTCAAATTGCGGCTTGAATATATTCTCTTTCCGTACAGAGCGGTCAGGATCCCATCTCAAAAACAAAGAGATATTCTGATGCCTGTAGACGTAGAGATTAATATCATAAATTAATTTTTCACTTGCCTGTGATAATTCAACCATCGATCCGTCTTTGATAAGACCCGGCTTTTTAAGCACCATCTCGATTTTTGTGTAATTACCCTCCGGTATTGCGCTCTCACCAATCAAGACCTGACGGCTCTTAAGCTCAAAGGAATTTATTGTCACAGGAGCCTTTAATACTGAAACCCTGATTCCGTCTTTCCTTATGATCTCCAGGGAAACAAGTTCAAATGTTATATTTTTAGAAACCCTGTCGTTGCCGTTAAGGAATACTGTAATCTGCCCCTTGCCCGGACTATACCGGGGCTCTTTTGTTATCTGTTGAATACATGAGCTTATTAGACACAGAATCGCTAAAAAGGATAATGCCACTATAAGTTTTCTATTCCTCATTCTTCTTCCTCTCCTTCTACGGGCACAAATACCTGAATTCTATTGTTAAAAGTATCAGCAACAATGATGCGGCCTGAGGAGTCTATATCCATGTATTTCGGAAACTGAAACCATCCTTCACTCCACCCCTTACCACCAAATTCAAACATAAATTTTCCTTTCAGATTATATACACTCACGGAATGTCTCATATAATCCACAATATATATTCTTTCTTTCTTAATATCAACCGATACGGTCATGGGATTACTTAACTTTCCCATAACTCCACCTTTTTCGCCAAACTTAAAAAGGAATCGTTTCTGGTCATCATAAACATAGATTTTGCTCAGAAAGGTGGAAAGGACATATATTCTTCCTGTATCATCTATTGTTACATTGTATATCGGAGCCGGCTCTCCGTTTTCCTCAGGAGATATTTTCTCTTTTACATGTCCATCATTAATATCAACAACTAAAACTCCAGGATAACTTCCTCCGGCAACATAAAAGTTCCCCTTTGAGTCTATAGCAAGCTTATTTTGATTGAATCCGGAAGGCCCTTTTATAAAAAAGTCTCTTTCATGGAGAAATGCAGCATT
>JALUAR010000275.1:1074-1601 GCA_027050975.1 Thermodesulfovibrio sp. | reverse complement strand
GATGAAGATCCTTCTAACGATGTTCCAGGAGGTCCTCAGAACAGCTATGATGTGGCTCAATTTCTCTCTGGAAATTTAGAAGAATTAACGGGTTATGATCCAGATATAGATGCACCTGTTACATTGTATTCTTGTGAATATGCTGTCAAAAAAATAGCTCCTGCTAGCATAGATGCTATAACAAAAAAGAAGGCTTCTCAATTTAACATAGATATGGAGTATTGTCCAGATGTTTGTAGAAAAATCCCGTATCCTTATAACCATCCTTTATGTTATTTTGCTGATTCCGCTTGTGAAAAGACCTGGGAAGAATTACCAGCTTGTTTCCAAAAAACCTATGATTTATCCTTATTGAACGTTGAAGTTAGGTTGGTAGATGGTGCTGAGAAAAAATTATATGAATATCTAAGGGATAGCAATTGTTTTGAAATTGTTCCATTAATCCCAGGACCTGAAGATTATAATGTCTATTGTCCCCAAGAATGTAGGGGGTATTTTAATGAGATCGTTTGGAGCGATTTCAACAA
>JALUAR010000275.1:0-1064 GCA_027050975.1 Thermodesulfovibrio sp. | reverse complement strand
AAAGACGAAATAAATGACTATGCCTCTGGAAGTTTGGAAGATAAGTTAAATATTTTAGATAGCAAAACAGGAAATGTGGGTGAGGCAGGGGCTGAGTTGGTAAGAGAGAATTCAGATCAAATTCTTAAGGAATTGATAGAAGGAAGTACCCCAACCATCTGGGAATCAGATATTTTAATAATGTGTGGGTCTATGTTTAATTCGATCTCAAATCAAGAGTGTTACGTTGATTCTAAATTATATCCAACAGGGCAAATATGGACTTATATAAATCAGCATACGGCAAGAGGTGGAGACAAAGATGATAATTGGGTAAGGGATAACACAAATGCTGTTCTAAGCGGCCAGGGTGATGATGCTGTTGAGATAGCAAAAATGAGTTCCATTCCTTCTTCTGAAATAGGTTCCACTTATCCTATATTTAATGCTGTTTACCCTTCTCTTGGTTATGGTTCTCCTGATACTGCTACTATATTAAATGATTTTAGAACACGCATGATAGATAAAGCAAAAACCCAAGTTAACACCATAGATTTTGATAATGACCCTGATTTTGGAGGTTATGCCTACAAATATACATTTTCCAACATCTGGGATTCCTCTTATATAGAAGCATTAAAAATCTGGCAAAAAGCTATGAATGGAAATGATTTAGAAATTTCTGAAATGGTGTATTTGGCCACTAAGAGTCCTACTTATGCATCTGCTTTGAATTCTCTGGTGGATGCTGTGGGTAGTGCTATAAACTTGGAACCAGCAAAATATGGTCTCTGTAATCCAAACAACAATTTTGAGATAGGTTGTAATTATCAAGATGATGCATACTGTGCCAAAGTGAATAACTGTTCCATCACCTATGCCATAAAATATGAAGATTCCAGAATGCCCGATGAGATATGGAAGGATGTGAAAGATAATCTTGGATCAATGGACGAGGCTACAATGTGGAACTTGTTGGAAAATGTTTATCTACCTATAAAACCTAGAGTTAAAGACTGTTCTTTATCTTCCTCTATAAATCCAGACTTACTAAGATTTCCACCTTCACCAGATTGTTCCAAATG
>JALUAR010000274.1 GCA_027050975.1 Thermodesulfovibrio sp. | reverse complement strand
AGTTGAGGTCATATAATGTAATTTACTAAAGCAGCAAAGAGTTTTTTAATAATAATTTCCCTTCTATTAATTTTTCCAATACTGGGTAGTGCATCTCCAGAAAAGGCCCTGGATTTCGAACTTCCCTCTCTTGATGGCAGACTTTATAAGCTCTCAGATCTAAAAGGAAGGGTGGTAGTTATTAACTTCTGGGCTACCTGGTGTCCTGAATGTATTGAGGAGATGCCCAGCCTGGATAATCTCTATCGCTCTTACAAGGATAAGGGGTTGATTATACTCGGAATATCGGTTGATAGGAAGGAAAGGACTGTCAGGGAGTTTATTACAAAAAATCCTGTCTCTTATCCCATCTTGCTTGACCGTAAGGGAGATGTATTTGTGAAAAAATATGTCGTAATCGGCCTGCCTGCAACATACATTATAGATAAAGAGGGTAATTTGGTGAAAAGGTATATCGGCAGGCAGGATTTTGACTCAGAGGCCTTTCATCAACAGATAGAAAGGCTCCTGGAAGGAGGTAACGAAGGATGAAGAGTTTCGGAAAGATAATGTCTCTTTTGATAATTGTGGGGATCCTGCTTGTAGCATGTAAACCCACCACCTTTATCATTAGCAAGGGAACCAGAGGATACTACTTTGGACGCCAGAGCAAGAGCCTGTATAGATTATTATGCGCCAGCGGTGATTTTAAAAAAGTTCTACGGGATGCAAATATTCCCGAAGACATAAAAAGCCAGTTCTATGAATACGTCTGCACCAAAAAGGCCTCTAAGGATAAGGTTGTATCCCTGTATCTGTTCCTCACACCGGAAGAAAAAAAGAGCCTCAAAAGGGCTTTTATCAAGCATGGCTATACGGTAAACTACGTCCCCTGTTGAGGTTAGTAACCTGTCCCCGGTCGGGGACTTGAGACCTTGTCACTCAACTCCATAATAGGGTAATATTAACCTATGAAACATTCGGATTATGTTCCCTTGCATGTCCATACAGAGTACAGCCTCCTTGATGGTGCAATAAAGATAAAGGAACTGGTAGAGGCTGCATCTGAGTACAAAATGCCTGCCGTTGCAATAACCGACCATGGCAACCTCTTCGGAGCCATAGAGTTCTATAAGACCGCTATCAAGGCCGGGCTCAAACCCATAATAGGCTGCGAGGTCTATGTGGCTCCTGAGGGGAGGTTCAACAAGAAATCCAGTAACAAAGGGGAAAATGCCTTCCATCTCGTCCTTCTTGCCAGGAACATGGATGGATACAGAAACCTCGTCACCCTTGTAAGCAAGGCATACCTTGAAGGATTTTACTACAAACCGAGAATAGACCTGGAACTCCTTGAACAATACAGTGGCGGACTGATCGGGCTCAGTTCCTGCCTTCATGGTGAGGTCCCATACTATCTTTCTCAGGGACTCGCCGATAAGGCAAGAGAGATGGCCCTGAGATACAAGCACATCCTTGGGCCAGAAAACTTCTTTCTTGAATTACAGGACAACGGAATAAAAGAGCAACATGAAGTAAACAAAAAACTGGTAGAACTCTCCAGGGAACTTCATATCGGTCTTGTGGCTACCAATGACTGCCATTATCTCAGACGTGAGGATGCCAAGGCTCACGACATACTGCTATGCATACAGACCGGCAAGACAATCAATACCAAAGAGAGGATGAGATTTGAGACAGATCAGTTGTATTTCAAATCTCCAGAAGAGATGAAAGATGCCTTCGCCGAAATACCAGAGGCCATACTGAATACAAGGGCAATTGCCGAGCGGTGTAACCTGGAGTTTCAGCTTGGCACCTCTCTGCTCCCCACGTTTCCCCTTGATGACAAAGAGACAACCCCAGAGGATTACCTTGACCGTCTGGCATGGAAGGGGTTGAAACGAAAGGTGAAGGACCCGCCTCCCGAGGAGTATGTAGAGAGGCTAAAATACGAACTGAAAACGATTAAAAAGATGGGATATGCTCCTTATTTCCTCATAGTCTGGGACTTCATTAACTTTGCAAGAAACAGGTCCATACCCGTAGGGCCGGGACGAGGCTCTGCAGCAGGAAGCCTTGTTGCCTACTGTCTGGACATCACAGAGATAGATCCCATAAAGTACAACCTCATATTTGAACGTTTCCTTAATCCGGAGCGCATAAGTATGCCTGACATAGATGTTGATTTCTGCAAGGACCGACGCAATGAGGTAATAAACTATGTTTCCGAACGCTATGGCAGAGAAAAGGTGGCCCAGATTATAACCTTCGGAACCATGGCTGCAAGGGCGGTAATCAGGGATGTGGGCCGTGCCCTTGACATTCCCTACGCAGAGGTGGACAAAATTGCCAAACTTGTTCCAGGTGGTCCAAATGTGACAATAGAGATGGCACTTCAGCACGAGCCAAAGTTAAAAGAGGCATACGAGGAGAATCCAACCATAAAGGAGATGATTGACATAGCAAAGAGGCTTGAGGGACTAAGCCGACATGCCTCAACCCATGCTGCAGGTGTGGTTATCGCACCAACACCACTTACAGACTATACGCCTCTTTATAAAAATCCCTCTGAAGAAACAGTAACCACACAGTTTGACATGAAATCCATAGAGGCTATCGGCCTTCTTAAGTTTGACTTCCTTGGTCTGAAAACCCTTACGGTTATAGAGGAAACACTAAAGTATCTCAAACAACAGGGCAAAGAACTGGATATAAAGAATATCCCCCTTGATGACAGGGCTACTTATGAACTACTCTCTTCAGGCCAGACCACAGGGGTATTCCAGCTTGAAAGTTCAGGCATGAGGGAGATACTGGTTAAGATGCAGCCCAACAGGTTTGAAGACCTAATAGCCCTTGTTGCTCTGTACAGACCAGGCCCTCTTGGCAGTGGAATGGTGGATACCTTTATTAAGAGGAAAAAGGGACAGGAAAAGGTTGAGTACGAGTTGCCTCAACTCAAGGAGATTTTAGATGAAACCTACGGTGTAATCCTCTATCAGGAACAGGTTATGAGGATTGCCAATAAAATTGCAGGCTTTTCCATGGGACAGGCAGATGTACTTCGTAAAGCTATGGGAAAGAAGATAAAGGAGAAGATGATTGAGCTTGAGGGTGAGTTCATACGTGGTGCTGTAAAGAACGGAATCTCTGAGTCGGTGGCAAAGACACTGTTTGAGAGGATGTCCTTCTTTGCAGAGTATGGATTTAACAAATCCCATTCTGCTGCCTATGCCTATCTTGCTTATCAGACAGCCTACCTGAAAGCCCACTACCCGGTAGAGTTCATGGCTGCAAACCTGTCCCAGGAGGAGACAACGGACAAGATTGTCCAGTTCATTAATGAATGCAGGGCAATGAATATAGAGGTCCTTCCACCGGATATAAACCTTAGCGGAAGTAGATTCAGAGTAGTTGGCAATTCCATTAGATTCGGACTTGATGCAGTAAAAGGTGTCGGCACGTCAGCTGTTGAACAGATACTGCTTGCCAGACAGGACGGTCTCTTCAACTCCATAGAGGACTTTTTCAGCAGAGTTGACACGAGAAAGGTCAACCGAAAGGTACTGGAAAGCCTTGTAAAGGCCGGAGCTTTTGATAGCCTTATCCTTGACAATCTTAAGGCAACCGGAAAGGAGGATAAGGAATCTTATCCTCCAACCCTCATTCGGGCCATTGCAATGAAGAGGATTCATAACCTTCTGGAAAGAAAGAATACACTCTCTCTTTTCGGAGGAGATGGTTTTACATCTGAAACAAACGGAGAAGCGGATACATGGACAGAAGAGGAGTTACTTAATGCTGAAAAAGAGGCTCTCGGTTTTTATGTAACAGGGCATCCGATAAACAGATTCAAGCGTTACTTGCAAACCCTTGGAGTTCAAAAAACCTCCAGATTGGAGCAGCTAAGGGATGGCTCCGAAACGTGCATTGCTGGTATAATAACCTCTCTTAAGAGGACTCTTACCAAGTCAAAGGCTGAAACTATGGCGATGTTTGTCTTGGAAGATGAAGAGGGCTCTGTGGAGTGTATTGCCTTTCCCGAGGTATACAAAAACAGTGCGGATCTTATAATAAAGAACAGCCTGGTATTTATCAGGGGAACAGTTGACAGAAGTGAGAAGGGGACAAAGATACTTGTTAAGGAGACATCAACCATAGAGGATGCATTCCTCAGCAGGCGATACAGGGTAGAGCTTGCCTTCGGTCGTGATGCTTTAGAAGACAGCAGGCTCAGAAGAATCAAGGAAACCCTTTTCAGACACAAAGGTGAATGCCCCGTATATATCAGACTGGAGTTAAACGGCCTCCAGACCCTGATGATTACAGAGCAGAGTATAACCCCTTCGATAGAGGTTATTGACGAGATAACCGGGCTTATCGGTGAGGACAGCGTATCACTAATACCTGTGAACGGAGACAATGGCTTATGATAAGATATTATCTGGATTTTGAAAAACCCATACAGGAGTTGGAACTGAAGATAGAGGAGTTAAGACGTCTTAGTAACGGCTCCGACAAAAAGGCAGAGGAAGAGCTGGGGCGTCTCGAACAACAGGCAGAGACCCTTCGTAATGAGATATTCTCCAAGCTCACTCCCTGGCAGAAAACCCAGATCGCTCGCCATCCTGACAGGCCCTTTACTATGGACTACATAAATATGATAACAGATGACTTTATTGAGCTACACGGAGACAGACGTTTTGCAGATGACCCGGCTATTGTAGGAGGTCTGGGTAGCATCGATGGTATTAATATGGTTATAATCGGCCACCAGAAAGGACGCGGAACAAAGGAGAGGATAAGAAGAAACTTCGGTCAGCCCCATCCCGAGGGTTACAGAAAGGCACTCAGGCTGATGGAGATGGCTGAAAGGTTCCGTAAGCCCGTGCTTACCCTTGTGGACACTCCAGGAGCTTTTCCGGGAATCGGAGCTGAGGAGCGAGGCCAGGCAGAGGCAATAGCCACCTGTCTTATGGTAATGTCCCGGCTGAAGGTACCGGTTATTTCTGTTGTTATCGGTGAGGGTGGAAGCGGAGGTGCCCTTGCATTGTCTGTTGCAGACCGCCTCTATATGCTTGAGCACTCCATTTATTCTGTTATCTCACCGGAAGGGTGTGCAGCTATCTTATGGAAGAAAAACGGTGAGATAGGGCAAGAGGAGTATGCCCGTGCAGCCGATGCCCTGAAACTGACTGCTCAGGACCTGCTGAAATTCAAAATCATAGATGGCATAATCCAGGAACCCTCCGGCGGTGCCCACAGAGACCCGGAGGCTGCTGCAATGAACATAAAAGAAACCATTCTTTCTACAATTGAAGAGCTAAAGGATGCCGAGATAGAAAAACTCCTTGAGGAGAGATACAAAAAGCTCCGCAGAATAGGAAAGTTTACCCGCCAGAGTGAGTGACTCTTCTTTTATCAATCCTGACGAATCGGTCCAGAGAGCCTCTACCGTTGCCTCTGGCAGGCAAATCTCCACTGTTTTCAGTCAGAAAACACCCTTTTAAATATAAAGTCTATATTTCTCAGATAATATTTAAGATCAAATATCTTATCCAGTTCCTCTTCTGTGAGATACTTTCTGATCTCAGAATCATCTTTAAGGAGAGAGAGGAAATCCTTTCCCTCAAGCCAGCTCTTCATGGCATTACGCTGGACAAGACTATAGGCATCCTCTCTGGTAAGCCCCCTGTCTGTGAGCGCCAACAGCACCCTCTGGGAGTTGTAAAGCCCGTAGCTGAGGGCCATGTTCTGCTCCATCCGTTCAGGATAGACATGGAGGTCCTTGAGGATTGATCTCAGTCGGTTGAGCATATAGTTGATAAGTATGGTGCTGTCAGGTATGATCACCCTTTCTACAGAGGAGTGAGAGATATCCCTTTCATGCCAGAGGGCCACATTCTCAAGTGCTGCCAGGGCATTTGATCTTACAACCCGAGCCAGTCCTGAAAGGTTCTCACAGCCAATGGGATTTCTTTTGTGTGGCATTGCAGAGGAGCCCTTCTGACCCTTAGAGAAGGGTTCTTCTGCTTCACGCACCTCTGTACGTTGAAGATGCCTGATCTCAACAGCTATCTTCTCTATGGAGGCTCCGATAAGACTGAGTGTAAGGAGATATTCGGCATGACGATCACGCTGAACAACCTGAGTAGCCACCGGTTCAGGTTTAAGCCCCAGCCTGCTTAGTACTTTCTCCTCTATCTCCGGTGGAATATTCGAGAATGTGCCCACTGCACCTGAGAGCTTGCCAACAGAGATAATCTCCCTTGCCCTCTTCATCCTCTCAAGATTACGCTTCATATCCTCGTACCAGAGGGCAAACTTAAGACCAAAGGTCATTGGCTCAGCATGCACTCCGTGGCTTCTTCCCATGCAGGGGACATCCCTGTATCTAAGGGCCTGCTCCTTTAGCACCTCAAGGAGCGCCTCAATATCCCTGATAATGATATCAGCAGCATCCCTCATCAGGAGGGCAAGGGCTGTATCCAGAATGTCAGAAGAGGTGAGCCCCTTGTGGATGAATCGTGATTCCTCACCAACAAACTCTGCCACAGAGGTGAGGAAGGCAATGACATCATGCTTTACTGTGGCCTCTATCTCGTCAATCCTTTTGACATCGAAATTGGCCTTCTCCTTGATCACCTTCAGGGCATCCTGAGGGATCTCTCCCATCTCTGCCCATGCCTCGCAAACGGCAATCTCCACCTCTAACCACTTTCTGTACTTATTCTCCAGTGTCCAGATGTTACCCATCTCTGGCCTTGTATAACGGGGTATCATAACATGCCTCCTTATTTCATTTGATCAGGCTATTATTATAACTTAAGAGAAAGGGGAGATGTTAAATCTTACTTCCTCTTCTCCCGTGAATCCACCATTATGGTCACAGGCCCGTCATTCACAAGGGAGATCTTCATATAGGCACCAAAAAGACCCGCCTCTGTCTTTATTCCCGACTGCCTTGCCCGGGCCAGAAACTCTTCATACATCTTTCTGGCCCTGTCAGGTGCCTCTGCATCATCAAAGGAGGGGCGTGTTCCCTTCCTTGTTCGTGCAGCAAGGGTAAACTGGGATACTACAAGCATCTCTCCCGAAACATCCTTCAGGGAGAGATTCATTTTACCTGCATCATCCTCAAAGACCCTGAGATTAACCACCTTGTTCAGGACATAGGTGAGATCCTGCTCTGTATCACCCTTTACAACACAGAGAAAGACCAGAAGCCCCTTACTGATCTTTCCTACTGTCCTGCCTTCTACCTGAACCTCTGCCTCAGAGACCCGCTGAAGAAGTGCCTTCATCTAGTGGAACCTCTTCTCCCACTGCTGAGCCTCATTATAGTAGCGAAACTCCCTCTCCCTCTTTCTGAACTCCCTTGTGTGAGCAGCAAGCCGACCGTTACGGTCTCTCTTTATGCCAATGTCGGCATGGAGCATCTCGTGGTAGAGGACATATTCAATGAAGTATCTGGGCACCTTGGGGCTATCAAGGATGGGATTTATCCTGATGGTGCGGGTTTCTGCGTTGTAACTGCCAAGGGTTCTTTTGCGGACTGACCGACGGGGGGACATCCTTCCCCATGTAACAATGGCATCAACCTTGCCAGAGAAATACTCTCTGTTAAGCTTGTCAAATATCTCCCTCAGGTTATAAAATCTACCTTCGGGGGCGATCCTTCCCTGCATGCGGGTCCGTTTTCTCACCCTCCATTGATTCCTTCTGAAGAATTCGTTTATCAGAGGGGTACGCATCCGGGGATTCTTTATCAGTTCGCCTATCTCGTGAACCACATCCAGAGGTGCATCTCGGAATATCCTCTGAATCCGTAACTGTACCCTTTTTCTCGTCTTTTTGAAACTGATTATATTTACCCTGTTGTCCGTAAAGGTGATATCTATCTCTTTGCCGGTGATTCTCTCAAGTATCCTTTTGAGGTTCATCTGTGAGCACCTCTTTCATGGTCTTTGCACCTCGCCTCTTGGTGAGGTGAGGGCTGATTTGCAGGCTTGGTATTGCGGCCCGGTGAGATTAATTTTAGGATATAAAAATATCTGCCACCGGGTCAAGTGTAGTATTAAGAAGAAAGAATTGACAAATATTTTAATATTTATTTATTATTCATAAGG
>JALUAR010000273.1 GCA_027050975.1 Thermodesulfovibrio sp. | reverse complement strand
TTTTCATATAAATCTACGTCTCTATCAGACTCATATCAATTCAAGCCCCTAAGTACTTTCCATAAAACTGCCTTTTGAACTCAGAAAAACTTTCATTTTTTATAGCCTTTCTTATATCTTCCATTAGTTTATTATAAAATCTGAGGTTGTGAATTGTTCCAAGAATCATTCCTGTAATCTCTTCTGCATTGTAGAGGTGTCTGAGATATCCTCTTGAAAAATTCCTGCAGGTATAACAGTCACAGTCCTTATCCAGCGGTTCATCGCTCATCTTGTATTTTGCAGCTTTTATATTTATCCTTCCATAATGAGTAAAAAGCGTCCCATTTCTCGCATTTCTCGTCGGCATCACACAGTCAAACATATCGACTCCCCTTTCAACACTCTCTATAATGTTTTCTGGCGTACCAACACCCATTAGATATCTCGGTTTATCTTCTGGTAGAAGTTCTACAACAACCTCAGTCATCGAGTACATATACTCAACAGGTTCTCCAACAGAGAGACCGCCGATTGAATAACCGTCCATATCAAGCTCGACTGTTCTGAGTGCACTTTCTCTTCTTAAATCTTCATACGTTGAACCCTGAACTATTCCGAATAAAGCCTGATTTTCGTTTTTCTTTGCTATCTTCGAACGCTTGAGCCAGTTAAGGGTCTTATCTACAGCATCTTTAGCGGTGGTATGACTTACCGGATAAGGAGGACAGACATCAAGGGGCATCATTATATCACTTCCTATTATCTCCTGTATCTCTATAACAAACTCAGGAGTGAAGAAATGCCAGGAACCATCAAGATGAGATTTGAACCTCACTCCTTCATCTGTAAGGACCACCTCTGCTCTGTGTTTTCCTCCTTTTTCCTTACCCTTAGCAAGAGAAAAAACCTGAAATCCACCGCTGTCAGTCAGAATAGGCATATTCCAGTTTATAAATCTGTGAAGTCCACCGAAGTGTTTTAAAACATCTAAACCGGGTCTAAGGTACAGATGATAAGTATTCCCTAATATTATCTGAGGTTTTGTACCTAAGAGTTGCTCCTTTGTTACGGCTTTTACCGTTCCTTGAGTACCTACAGGCATAAATACCGGTGTTTCAACTACTCCATGTTCTGTATATATTCTTCCGAGTCTTGCCTTTCCATCTTTCTTTAACAGTTCAAATCTAAACAGTTCAATGCCCTCCTTCTTGAGTTAAACATAACCTAATTTATCTCAAGATAGCTGTCTTGCAAAATTTTAGTCTGGTATTATAATATTTTTGGCCGTAGCCCTCCGGTGGGTCGCAGGAGGGTCTACCTCCTGAGGAAAGTCCGGACTCCAGAGGGCAGGGAGCTGCCGAAAGGCAGGTGGGGGTAACCTCACGGAAGGGCCACAGAGAGAAGACCGCCAGCATGCTGTGCAATACACGAGTAGGTAGAAATACCGAAAGGTTGTACAGCAGGCTGGTAAGGGTGAAACGGTGGGGTAAGAGCCCACCAGCATAGCCGGTGACGGCTATGGCTAGGCAACCCCCTCCCGGAGCAATCCCAAGTAGGAGGGCGCTTGAGGGTTGCCCGCCCGATGCCCTCGGGTAGGGAGCTGAGATAAATGACCCGCTAAAACAGAATCCGGCTTACGAGAGGGCTACGGC
>JALUAR010000272.1 GCA_027050975.1 Thermodesulfovibrio sp. | reverse complement strand
TTTCAGGTTTTGTTATCGGTGTTTCAATTGCATATTGGCTGCACTCTTTAACAGGAGTCGGCATCATGGGGATTTTCATTCTCCTTTTTGTGTTGATTGGAGCAAATATCCTTTCAGAAAAAAGGGAACTAACGACTGGGGAAGTTAGAAGAGCCATAGCAATCTCATGCACATCAGTATTTTTTGGTCTGTTAGCATTTGGGGGAACAGATAGTGGCATTCTTAACGCGACCTTAGAGAACTTCTGGTGGATAATCGTGGCTATAATCGGCTTTTATTTCGGAGGGAGGTCGGCTGAGAGAATAGTTGAGAACATCACCGGAAAATGGGCTAAAAAGCTTGAGGGTAGAGTAGAAAAGCTTGAAAGGGATGTCTATACAAAAGGACAGCAGGAAAGCAATAAACAGCAATCATAGAAAAACAAAGAAAAATTGATTCAAAAGGGATAAAATGATATTACGACTCTTAACTCTTTCTCAAGTCTGAACTGATAAACTTCGCTTGGCTGATTAAAAATTTTATTTTAGCAAACGCTGCTATGCAACCAAGAGGTAAAATGCGGATAGTTGAGTTTGCCCTCTTATTGTTTTTTTAGTCTTTCTTGAACTTTCTCACTTGTTAGTTCTCTTATTGTCTCCTGAGCGATCCATCTAGCACTTTTTGAATCCATTTTTTTGAGCTCTTCAGCTATTTCGATTGCTTTCTTGTTTAATTCTCATCACTTGCCCTTTTGTCACTAATAGCCAATTTTGCCATTAGAGCAAATCCTGCTCTTTTCACGAATTCCTCTTCTCTCTGACTCCACTTAACAGCCTTTCTGTACGCGAACTTCGTTCTCCAAAAGAGATTCATTACACATTGATCACATAGATCCCAGTTATCAATGTCTTTGACCCACTTTTCCATTAATTTCTCATCGACCTTTTCTGGCTGAGCAATCATGCTTGCCAGAATTCTGGCTTCGTGAGTACCACTTTCCCACAACTTAATTGCAAGTTCATGATTTTTACCAATCCTTCTGGCAATCTCTCTCAACTTCGGCTTTGGAACCCCAAGAACTTTTGCTTCAGACGTAATTCCAAATCTTGCCATGCCCTCAACGTTCTTCTCGTCTCCAAATGATTCTAACTCTTTAAGTACATCTTCAACGTCCGCATGGCATTTCCTCCCCACTTTACTCCGTGCTTTTCGCATAACTTAACAGCCCTCCTGAAAAAGCTATCCGAGTATGCTTTTGCGGGATACCACTTTTTGTAAATTGCCTTATATTTTTCAACAAGCTCTGGAAAACGCCTTTCCAGAACTTTCAAATAAGTTTCTTTGGCATGCAAGGTCAGCGGACTAAAGTAGACGTATTTCGCATCTATCTCCTTTGCGGTTTTAACCATCTCCTCCATCTCCTCATCCGAATCGGAAATGAAAGGCAGAAGAGGTATAAACGCCATGCCAGCGTAAAAACCATCGTCTATAAGCTCTTTTAATGCATCGATCCTCTCTTTTGGCTTGGGAGCATTTGGTTCAAAGATTTTTGCAATTTTTTCATCCAGGGTTGATAATGAGAAAGTTATTAGCACGCCGTGATTTAACCTGCTTGAGTACTGAGATAAAAACGCAGTCACATCGGTTCATTCCAGCATATA
>JALUAR010000271.1 GCA_027050975.1 Thermodesulfovibrio sp. | reverse complement strand
GATTAAATGAGGAGATTGGGATTCTATTACACTTCCCAACAAAAAAAGAAAGAAAATGAAAATAACCTTGAGCTAGGAGGATACTGGCTCAAGCCGGGACAGGAGTACGTTCACCTTCCTGTTGAAGATAGTCTTAGGTTGCTATTCATGTCTGAATGCAGTCAGAAGCCAGAGTTGAGTGTCTCATTAGATGGCAGAAAATTCGTTGCGACGGATTACCAGTGGTTCTCTGCTGTCCCTATACATCGCATAGTTCTGAACGGAAAAAGTGTCCAGCGCTTTCCATTTATACGTGTCAAACATTGTCATAAAGAGTGGACATTCAAGATAAAGTGGTATAAGTAAAAAAGTAGCAAAAACAAACTCAAAATGGGGGCAATGCAAGGAAGAGGAGGGGTCATCACGAAGCTCAGAAAGAGCAGGTTGGTAAAGGTAATAGCATGGGCGTTAGTGTTTATAATGACAGTTCCTTTACATCATCTTGTTTTCGCAACCGGTACAGGACCTCAAATGCCTGAATACAGTGGCTTTCAGGCTGTTCAGCCTGGTGAACACGTAGACCCATTCACAGGGGACTTCTCATATACCATTCCACTTGGAGACATAGATGGTAAAATTCCTTTGACCCTGTCCTATTCCTCAGAAGCCGTATCATGGGAGAGCCAAGCAAGTTGGGTCGGTCTGGGATGGAACCTCAACACAGGTGCCATCCAGAGAACAGCTAATGGTATTCCAGACGATGCAAGAGGGGACACGATGAGAAGATTTGTGGATAAAAAACCAGAGAAAATGTTTACAACCAATATAATAGCGAAGGTTGAGATTTTAGGTAATGATGTTTCGGGATTACTGGGTTTATTAAAAAAGTTAAAGGAGGTAGGCTTGACTATAGGATACAATAACTATAAGGGATTAATATTCATTACTAGTGCATAAGGGGGTGAAAGTGGGTACAGAAATGGCATTGCCATTGAACTTAGCGAGCATAGGAATACCTCTCGGTGATAAACAAAAAAAAATAGGAGTTTCCTTGCAAGCAGGATTACAATATAAACAGGGTAGCGGGATGTCATCATCACTTGGGCCGTCCTTTTCATACAGCATGGTTACTCCTATCGGTATAAACTCTGTTAAAGAGTTGGAAGTAGACATGAGAAAGTATAGTACTACTGCCGCGATAAATATAACTCCATCTTCATCATCATTTAGTATAGGAGGTTCTTACAATAGGGGAGTTTTATATCTTAGTATCACAGGTAAATTTAGGGGTTATAAACCTACTTTTTCTTCCTATATTGAGCCAATTACATTTTCGGCACGGGAGGTTTACAGTTTATATCCGTCGCTTAAATATAAGGGCTTGGGTTTGAGTGCTTCTGCTGCTTTTGGAATTGAGATATTTGGTGTTGAACCAATGGTAAGGTTAGGAGTTAATTATTATAAGCTAGAAATAGCTAACCAGGAAGTGAAAAATCCGACGTATGGGTTTTTATATCTTGAAAGTGGACAGAAAGACAAAAAGGCTATACTTGATTTCCGTAGGGAGAGAGAAGATGTTTATGTGGCGGGCAGACCAGTCCTTTCTCCCACTTATTTACAGCCAGACCAGTTTAGTGTATCGGCACCAGGCTTCTCTATGTC
>JALUAR010000270.1 GCA_027050975.1 Thermodesulfovibrio sp. | reverse complement strand
TGAAAAGGCATTTGATCTTGGTGCTGACGGTTATCTGGTTAAGGCAACAGCAAAGCCAAAGGAGGTTTTAAGTAAAATTAAAGGCATCCTTGCAACCAACGATTCATAATAGACCTTTTTATTAAATACTCTTTTTTCAATAATATACCGCAATCTAATGGATCACCTCACCAGAAGAGTAAGGGAGTTAGTAGAGGGTCTTGTCCTCTTTACAAGTGTGATTAAATGGTTTATCCTTGCCTCTCTTGTAGGTCTGATCGTGGGGGCTGCAACAACACTCTTCCTTACTGTACTGGACAAGGGTATAGACTTCTTTTCAACCCAGAAAAATTATTTTCTTCTCCTTCCACTTTCACTTTTTCTAAGCAGCCTGATCGTTTGTTACCTTGCTCCAGAGGCCGTTGGACATGGAACGGAAAGGGTAATCAGAGCCATTCATCGCCAGGGAGGAAAGATAAAGTTTATCGTGGTTCCGGTAAAATTCATTGCAACTGTCATAACCGTTTCCACGGGCGGCTCCGCGGGAAAGGAAGGCCCTTGCGCCCAGATAGGAGGAGGACTTGCCTCCTTACTGGCAGACATTTTCCGTTTTGATGAAAATGACAGGAAAAAGCTGGTAATATGCGGAATCAGTGCCGGATTTTCCACTGTCTTTGGCACACCTATTGCCGGAGCCATGTTTGGAATCGAGGTACTCTTCGTTGGTAATCTATTTTATGATGCCCTGCTGCCCTCTTTTGTATCGGGAATGGTGAGCTATCAGGTGGCTCAGCAACTTGGTATAAAGTACTTCTATCATCCCCTTGATTTTTCACCTGTCTTTAGCGGTTCATTCGTTCTGGATGTTGTGCTGGCAGGAGTGTTCTTCGGACTGATAGCCTTTCTCTTTATCGAGATTATGGAACTGTTTAACGAAATAAGCAAGAGAATTAAAGTATGGACACCTGTTAAGGGCCTGCTGGGAGGCACAGCCCTTTCCGTACTTGCCCTTGTCTTCTCTACCAGGTATCTTGGGTTGGGACTTGACACCATAAAAGAGGCCCTTGACGGCAGTCAAATAGGCTGGTGTGCCTTCTTTGTTAAGATGCTCTTTACGTCCATTACTCTTAACTTCGGCGGAAGTGGTGGTATCGTAACACCGATATTCTTCATAGGGGCCTCTGCAGGAAGTGTGTTCGCTGATATTGTCGGGATTGACAGAGCCACATTCGCTGCCATTGGTCTTGTCAGTCTGCTCGCCGGAGCAGCAAATACACCTGTGTCAGCAAGTATTATGTCTGTCGAACTCTTCGGACCTGCTATTGCCCCTTATGCAGCCATAGTCTGTGTTATAAGCTATCTTATTACAGGCCATCGCAGTGTGTATCCCACACAGATCATCGCCAGGAGCAAATCTCCTTCCATCTCTGTAGAAACAGGCAAAGAGATCGAGTCTATTCAGGCAGTGACAATTCATCCCCGTTCAAAAACTCTTTTAAATCTGATCCTACTAATTGTAAAATTTCTACGGGACAATATAAACAGATTATACGAATGGCTCAAACGGAAAGGACAGTAGTTAATGAAATCGGGATTTGTAATAGCAGCTCTACAAAGCGGATCGGGAAAGACAACGGTCTCGCTCTCCCTGATGGCTCTTTTGCACAAACAGGGCTTTGTGGTTCAGCCCTTTAAAATCGGCCCGGATTTTATAGACCCCGGGTTACATCGGGTCATTACAGGTAGGGGCTCCTGGAATCTGGATCCCTGGATGTGCGGAGCAGAATATGTAAGGAACATCTTCCAGGCAAAATCATCAGATGCTGATGTAGCCGTGGTGGAGGGAGTAATGGGGGTATTCGACGGTGGAGTATCATCCACTGCTGAGGTGGCAAAGCTGCTTGGACTTCCGATTGTGCTTGTACTTGATGTAAAATCGATGGCTGAAAGTGCCGCTTCGATAGTCATGGGCATTCAGAGTTACGATAAAGATATCAGATTGGCAGGGGTTATCCTGAACAGGATAGGAAGTCCAAAACATCTGGAACTAGTCCAGAATGCAATAAACAAGAAAACGGATATTAAAATCATTGGACATATCCCTACTGATATATCGTTAAAAATACCGGAAAGACATTTAGGACTTTTTACAGCCGATGACGAAGTGATATCCGAGGAAATAATACAGAAGCTGGCAGATACAGCCAAATCCTTCATTGATTTAGATACGCTTTTGCAATTAACAACATGCAAATCAGTAAAAATAGTTAACACGCAAAAGGAAGTTCGAACCGGGTCAACAAAGCTCCGTCTTGGTGTTGCAAGGGATAAGGCATTCTGCTTTTACTATGAAGACAATCTGGAGATGCTTCGTGAATATGGTGTAGAGACTGTTTTCTTCAGTCCTTTAGAGGACAGAGTGCTCCCTCCTGAACTGACCGGCCTTTATATAGGAGGAGGGTATCCCGAACTTTATGCCCGGAGGTTAGCGGAAAATCAGGAGATGCTTGCATCCATACGCAAGTTTATTATGGAAGGAGGCATTACATATGCCGAGTGTGGCGGATTTATGTATTTAACAGAAGGAATATACGATTTCGAAGGAAAGTTTCATCCCATGGCAGGCATTTATCCCGTAAGGGCCAGAATGAAAAGAGGCAGGGTGAGCCTTGGATACAGAGAGGTGGTTTTGAAAGAGAATACCATTGTAGGTAGTAAAGGTGACCGCATAAGAGGACATGAGTTTCATTACTCTGAAACAGAAGAGATGCCTCAAACAGTAAAGGATGTCTACGGTATCGGCGGGTATGTAAAGAACAACTGCCTTGCCAGTTACATCCATTTACATTTTGCAAGTAATCCTAACATTGCCAAAACCCTGGCAAGAAAAATGAGACAGCAGCTTATATCCTCCCCTGCATAAAACTTGCTTCATTAAAAAACTTCCTGCTCCCTTCATTGCCGATAAAGCCTGATAATATATGTGTAGCCCCCTCCTCTGCCAATAGAAAAGCAGGAGACAGGCAGTCAATTGGCTAATTCAGGGTGGCATGTCTGTCTTGACATATTCGGCATGGATGGCATAAAATGAAAATGATAATAATTTTCAATAACTACCTTAGAGAGGCCCCTCATGCAATGTCATAAAGAGACAAAGGTTTCTTCCTCCGGACATATAGAACGCATTGTCCTGGTAGGCAACCCAAATGTGGGCAAAAGCGTTATATTCGGACTACTTACAGGCAGATATGTAACTGTCTCTAACTATCCAGGCACAACAGTTGAACTTTCCCAGGGCAATCTGCGTCTAGGTGATAAACGTTTTCTTGTTATTGACACACCTGGTGTTAACAGTCTCATTCCAATGAGTGAAGATGAACGTGTGACACGTGACATACTCCTTGCCGAAAGACCCTACACAGCCTTACAGGTAGCTGATTCAAAGAATCTGAAAAGGACGCTTATGATAACACTTCAGATTGCCGAGATGGAAATCCCCCTCGTCCTCGACCTGAATATGGAAGATGAGGCAATGGACCGTGGGATTGTAATCAATAAAAAACTTCTTTCCGATCGACTCGGAATAGCAGTGGTTGGCACCGTAGCTCCGAGACGAAAAGGTCTGAAGGAACTGAAAGAGGCTCTGCTCCGACCTGCTATTCCAAAGCTAAAGGTAAGATATGATGAACTGATCGAGGAGTATATTCAAAAAATAGAAAAGCTGCTACCAGATTCCGGAATATCCAGGAGAGCGGTTGCCGTTATGATACTTTCTGGTGACGAGAGTCTTCGTTATTGGCTTAAGGAACATCTACCTCAGGAGGTAATCGATGAAATAGAAAGTCTGAGAGACGAGTGTCAGCTAAACTACACTCTACCCCTCGCTCAGATCATTAATGATATTCGATACAAGTATGTAGATGAGCTTATTCGAGATGTTATTTCAAAGGCACCGACTCGCAAAGGTATAGTGGTATCATATCTGGAAAACGCAACAATGCGTCCTCTAACCGGTATTCCCATTCTGCTTTTGGTGCTTTTTATATTGTATGAATTTGTCGGTGTTTTGGGAGCCGGCATTCTTGTTGATTTCTTTGAAAATATTATCTTTGGCAGATATATAAATCCAATGGTTTCGAGTGTAATTGATCACTTACTGCCTATTCAGTTTTTTAAGGAGATGCTTGTTGGAGAGTATGGTGTTGTCACTGTTGCACTGACCTATGCCATAGCTATAATTCTCCCTATAACTACTACTTTCTTTATTGCTTTCTCTATCTTAGAGGATAGCGGGTATCTGCCGCGACTGGCAATAATGAGTAACAGGGCATTCAATCTTATAGGACTCAACGGTAAAGCTATATTGCCCATGGTACTTGGTCTCGGTTGCGGGACCATGGCGGTAATGACTACGAGAATCCTTGAGACTAAGAGAGACAGAATCATTGCAACATTCTTGTTGGCTTTGGCAATTCCATGTTCAGCACAACTGGGAGTTATACTAGGAATGCTTGGTTCGCTCTCCCTCAAAGCAATCACTATATGGATTACCACATTAATAGGAGTGCTTTTTCTATCAGGCTATCTGGCAGCCAAGGTGGTACCGGGAGAGAAAACAGAGTTCTTCCTGGAGATTCCTCCCCTGAGAATGCCCAAGTTCTCCAACGTGTTCATGAAAACGATAGGTAGAATAGAGTGGTATTTGAAAGAGGCTGTTCCGCTTTTTGTACTGGGAACATTGGCGCTCTTTTTCCTGGATAAATTAAAAATACTTGGTCTGATAGAAAAAGGTGCCGCACCGGTTATTAAAGGCTTCTTAGGCCTTCCACCTAAAACAGCAGCATTCTTTATTATGGGTTTTTTTAGAAGAGACTATGGAGCAGCCGGTCTGTTTAGCATGGCAGAAAGAGGAGAGTTAAACAATCTACAAACTCTGATAAGTCTGATTACTATTACTCTTTTCGTTCCCTGTCTTGCTAATTTCTTTATGATAATAAAAGAAAGAGGCCTAAAGGTTGCCATAATGGTAACAGTCATAGTATTTGCACTTGCCTTTTCAGTTGGTGGTGCTATTAATCTGTTATTAAACTCCTTTGGAATTGCTGTTTAGCTGTAACAGCATAAACAATATGAAAGGGAAGAGAGACTAAAATGATTAAGGTAGCCCTGGACTGCTTTCCCTGTTTCCTGAGACAGGTAGTGATTTCGCTAAGACAGGTCTCTGTTGACAGAGAAAAAGAGGCACACATTATTAAGGCTGTATTGGATGATATAAAGCATACCGATATCAATTTGACCCCAGCTCACACCACTACATTTATACATAGAAAGGTACGACAACTTCTCAGCCAGGACCCGTTTAAAGAGATTAAAAGGCTTTACAACGACAAAGCAATCGCCATTTATCCACAATTAAAAAGGATGGTAGATGATTCTTCAGACCCTTTATGGACATCTGTACGTCTGGCTATAGCCGGAAATATTATTGATTTCGGCATCTATACCAAGGTGAACATAGATTCTGAAATAGAAAGGGCTTTGAACGAGAGAATGCCCATAGATGAATATAATACTTTTAGAGAGCGACTCTCTCAGGCAAAAAAAGTTCTTTACTTACTAGATAACGCCGGAGAAATAGTCTTTGACAGAGTATTAATAGAAACGATTAAAAGCATGGGTAAAGACGTAGTTGCGGTTGTCAAAGGGGGACCTGTTATTAATGATGTCACAATGGAGGATGCCGTTACAGTAGGTCTTGATAAAGTTTGCACAATAATAGATAATGGTTCAGATGCCATCGGCACAATTATTGATTGGTGCTCGGAAAGTTTCAGAACCCTTTTCAGCAAGTCATCTTTTGTAATTAGCAAAGGACAGGGCAATTTCGAAACTCTGCTCAATACAAAAAAAGAGATATTTTTCCTTTTCCAGGCAAAATGTGATGTGGTAGCAGACTATCTCAATGTTGAAAAAGGAAGCATGCTTCTTTACAGACAATAAATATCCTCAAACTGAAAAGTATGGAATTCATAAGGTTATCACTATCAAGAAAAAACGAGATAATTGACAAGGCGCTGCTTTGTCTTGACAAAGGTGGGATTCTGGCCTTTCCTACTGAGACATTTTATGGCCTCGGAGCAAAATATGATAACGAACCTGCACTGCTACGTCTTTATGAGTTGAAAAAACGGCCTTTTGAAAAGGCAATCCCGGTTATTATAGGTAGAATCGAACACATACACCTCCTAACAGATAACATACCTTCAGAGGCTGAGAGGCTAATGGAAAAGTACTGGCCGGGCCCACTTACCATTATATTTCAGGCACGTACTGATCTGAGCCCCTACCTGACCGCAGGCACTGAAAAGATCGCCGTACGTATGCCGGGAGAATCCTTTGCCCTGGAATTGGCCCGAAAGGCAGATTTTCCGATTACAGCCACAAGCGCTAATCCCTCGGGAGCACCTCCTGCTGTGGATGCACAGGAGGTGCTAAAGTATTTTGGAGAGAGTCTGGATATGATTATTGATGCTGGTCAAACTCCTGGAATCAGCCCATCTACAATAGTAGAAGTGATTAATGGCAAACCAAAAGTCCTACGAAAAGGAGTTATTGAGAAGGTATCTTTGGATTAGGGCTTTTTTACAGTAGAGAGCAGCTTTTCTATTTCCTCTATTAAGGAAGAGTTTTTTATCGGCTTCTGAACAAAACCATCCACACTGACATCCGCAAGGGCATCGGGAATACCAGTGGTGGCTATTATTTTCACGTTTTCTTTTATCTTTCTTAACTCGTTTATCAGTTTTGGTCCGTCGATCGAAGGCATCATTATGTCGGCGACAACCAAATCAACTTTGTGTCTGTTAGCACGATAGTAGTCAAGGCCCGTATAGGGATCATTAAAGACCATAACATTGAAGCCGTTTTTTAAGAGAGTCTCTTTAATATGTTCCAATACTGGCACCTCGTCATCCAGAACCAAAATATTTCCTGTTGTCTTAGTCTTACCTGTGGAGGGTATAAGTCCGGGGATGAACACCTGTGAAGCCGGAAGATAAATATCAAATGTTGTTCCCTTACCTACTTCACTCTCTACCGTTATATATCCTCCGTGTTCTTTCACAATGCCATAAACCATGGCGAGTCCAAGGCCGGTACCTTTTCCGGGCTCTTTTGTTGAGTAGAAAGGTTCGAATATCCGACTAAGCTTATCAATCGGTATTCCTACCCCTGTATCAGCAACACTGAGTTTTATATATGTTCCTTCTCTTATATCTGCTGCAAAATTAAGCATCTGAGAGTTGATTTCAACCAGATCCGTTCTTATAGTTATAGTACCGCCTTCCGGCATGGCATCCTTGGCATTAATGATAAGATTCATTAGCACCTGTTCGATCTGGCTCACATCACCCTCTGCCATGGGAAGGTCTTCCTTCAATTTGGTTATTATTTCTATCTCTCTGGGGACAAGTCGTTCAAGCATCTCAGATGTCTCCATGATTACATGATTGAGGTCAAAAGGAACCATCTCCAGGGTAACACCCTTTCTGGCAAAGCTCAGCAGTTTTGATACCACGCTTGATCCCTTTCTGGCAGAAGATTCTATCACTCTAAGCTTAGTGGCAATCTCGGGGGTTAAATCTTCTGTTTCAAGAAGAAGATCCGCATATCCAAGGATAGATGTCAGGATATTATTAAAATCATGCGCGATTCCTCCGGCAAGTGTTCCTATTGCTTCCATTTTCTGAGAATGAAGCAGCTGGGCCTGCAGTTTCTTTTTCTCTGTAATGTCTCTAAGAAAGTACTCCACGAAAGTTTGACCGTCTATCTCTATCGCTTTGGCACTGACTTCAACTGAAACAGTGCGATTTTCTTTTGTAAGAAATTCTGTCTCAAAGAGTAAGGGCTCTCCTTTTAACAATCTATGACTTCGTTCCAGAAAGAACGGTCGGTTTTTTTCCACCTCAAGAGTCATGATGTTTTTGTCAATAAGCTCTAGTTTGTCATATCCAAGAAGTGCGCATAATCTGTTATTGACATCCTTGATAATCCCGTTTTCATCTGTAATGATTATTGCATCATTAGCATTCTCGAAAAGAGATTTCAGCATGGCCTCTGATTTTCTGAGTTCTTTGGTCCTCTCGGCAACCAGTTCTTCTAGATGTTGAGAATATTGTCTGAGCTGTTCTTTATCCTGGGCAAGTTCGTATTCGAGGGAAAGTTTTTTTGTCAAAAGAGAATCATTATAATGCCTCCAGACTAGACCGATGCTCATACAG
>JALUAR010000269.1:7803-8273 GCA_027050975.1 Thermodesulfovibrio sp. | reverse complement strand
ATATAATAAAAGGCCCTAACAGGTAGGGCCTTTTATTATGAAAAAGAGAAAAGCAAATTATTTCTTTCTTGAGCCTGCTACGGCATCCTTCAGACCTTTACCTGCCTTAAATTTGGGGACCTTCTTTGCCTTGATTTTAATTACCTCCCCCGTCTGCGGATTTCTGCCCTTTCTTGCCTTTGTTTTGGTAACACTAAAAGTGCCGAAACCTACCAGCGTTACGCTCTCCCCCTTTTTCAGTGCTGCGGTGATTGTGTTGAAGACGGCGTTCACGGCATTTGTTGCATCAGCCTTGGTGAGCTTGGCTGCTGATGCAACTTTTTCGATAAGTTCACCTTTGTTCATGAAGCACCTCCGTTTAAATTTTTTATTGAGGAATTTTACAGAATTATGATTAAAGAATGCAAGTTTTTTTGATAAAATTTCGGCTGTTCGGATAGTTTTTTTATCGTTTTTCTGCCATTGTATAT
>JALUAR010000269.1:0-7793 GCA_027050975.1 Thermodesulfovibrio sp. | reverse complement strand
ATAAATGCAAAAATGAGATTCAGAACCGTGCCTGCAGCTATAACCAGTCCCATATCGGAAAGCCCTCTATACGATGAGAAAATCAGAGTGCCAAAGCCACATACAGTGGTTAGTGCCGAGAGAAAAACAGCGTGCCCGGTGGTGGAGATTACCCTTTTCAGGCTATAGCCTCTCTTCATGTGATGGATAAGATGAATGGAGTAGTCCGTGCCAATTCCAAAGAGCATTATTCCTGACAGAGCGCTCATAAGATTTATGCTTCGTCCGAGTTGAGTTAACAGGGCATAGGTTGATAAAATTGCCACAATAATCGGTAACTGCACCAGGAGAAGCTCCCTGAGTCCTTTAAAATTTAACAAAAGGATTATATTTACTATCACAAATCCAATAACTGTTATCTTAAGTGCATCCCTACCAAGAATTCCCTCAAGTTCATTTTTGACCTCTTTCCGTCCTACAAGCATAACATCCGAGGGAAGTATTCCTGCTGACTTAAGTTCCTGACCTGCCTTGTTTACCATGATAACAAAGTGTACCTTTTCGCCTTCTTTCCAGAGGAATCTTTCAATGAGTTTTTTTATAGTGGGATGTTCATAATTTATCGGTTCACTCAGGGATAGCATCTTTTTTAACTTTTCGGCGTACTCTTGTAGAAAATCCCTTGAAAGACCATAGCTCTGGCCTATGGAGACGAAATCTTCCATAATTTTCTCTGTATCCAGCATTTTGAGCCTACTGATGACTTTCCTTTGTCTGCTCTGCGGAGGGATGAAGGTAACAGGAGAAATAACCCCTTCGATTCCATATTTTCTCAGAGCCCTGGTGATCTCATATGTCCTATCCAATGCAGCCTCAACAGTATCAGCATAAGCTACGAGAAAGCTCTTTTCTGTTTGATCCATTATCTCTTTAAGTGCTGTCTTTGCCGGGTTGTTTTTCGAGCCTATCTCCTGAAGATCAATACTAAATCTTACAGCCCTTACTGTCCAGACAGAGGTAAGAGAAATCACAATGACAGCAGCGATCATTATCTTACGGTCCTTGCGGAGTATCCTGACAATAAACTCTGTCGGAAATAGATACGCCTTTCTGATTACATGTCCTCTTAAAATAGGGGCAACCACCCAGAACAGGAAAATGCCGCATAGGATTATACCTGCTGAAACAAGGATGCCCAACTCTCTCATGCCTCTGAATGAAGATAGCATCAAGGGGGAAAAAGTTGCGGCTGTGGTGAAAACGCCGGTCCAGATACTCGGAGCTGAAGATTCTATAGCCTTTAGAGTATCTCCCATTACAGCCCTTTTTATATACAAAAGTATGGTTATATCAACTCCGAGACCGATTAGCATGGCACCGAAACCTCCGGCAGCCTCTGTAAGTGCGCCCATACTCAAAGTGCCAATGGCAAGGGTAATGGGGACAGAGAGGGTTATGGGAAGAAAGGCATAAATTAACAATCTAAAATTCCTTACAAAAAGGAAGAAGATGAGAGTAATAAGGCATATAGAAATAATAATGTTTTGTTTAAGTTCGGTCTTCATCCGGGATGCTTCGTAATAGGTTATCGCATGAGAGCCGGTAATAACATATTTGATGCCCTTGAATGTGGTCATAACCCTTTTTATCCCTTCGATAAGTGCTCTGTCAAACCGGATATTCCGGGGGTCACCCTTTACGGAAATGCTCATTATCAGACCGCTTTGGTCTTTGAGTATGTAATATCCTGTTGTTATATCCACGGGAAGGTCACTCTGTAAAGGGAGGGATACGAGACCGGTAATTCCGAGTGGGTCGATTCTTGTCAGGATGCCGGCGCCGGGGCTGCGGAGCCGGTAAAGTGTTCTTTTAAATGCCCGATGCATTCCCTCGGCTGTCAGGGTCTGGAAGAACCGTTCAAGTTCGATATCAGAGAGATAAAGGGGAAGATACTCTGTAATAATACGAAGGAAGTGTTCCCTCTCGTTTTTGTTCAGGCTGTACTGTGCCCGGGTTACCTCGGGAAGAGTCTCTATAGCTTTTTTTATTTTAGGCGCCTCTTTTAGTATCTCTTTGATATCACCTTTTAGAATCAGATATGCCTGCTGTTGTCCCTCCGAATGTCTCAGCACGTCAATATAAGTTCTCGTAATCAGGGCATGCCGGGGTATATAACTCATAAGATCACTGCCGAACCCGGTCCGGCTCACTTGTGCCAGTGAGCCTATTACCAGAATAAGTATAACAGCTACGGAGAATTTCTTATGACGCTTGAAAAGGTTGTATAAAATTACGGAGAGTTTAATCATACAGATTCAGATAAATTGTACCTCTGGCCACGAGGGTGTCGCTGACAATGGCAGATGCCTCAAAGGAGTAAAGAGGGCCGAAACGTCCAAGTAGTCTGCTTTCCAGGAGGAGTACATCCCCTCTGTGAACCTTCCCCTCAAAAGTCATATCTTTGATACCTGCAAAAAGTGCCTTGGTGCCCTCCTGCTGTCCAGCTGCAAAGCCGCTTATCTGTGCAAGCGCCTCGATAAGCAGAGACTGGGGAAGGGTTCCTGAAGGCGTGAGGATCTCCTCTGTTATTGTCTTAACCCCTCTGGCCAGGCCATCCTCAACAGCAATCACCCTGTCTACCATTATAAAGGGTATAGAGTGGGGCAGCTTAGTCTGCACCATCCCTGTTCCTTATCACATAATCTGCCAGTGCATTAACTGACCTGAAAGCCTCTCTTCCCACATCCTCATCAGGAATTTTTATTCCGTATTTTTTCTCCAGAGCCACTACCAGTTCAAGGGCATCAATGGAGTCCAGACCGAGTCCCTCGCCAAAGAGCGGGTCATCATCACCTATCTCCTCCGGAGTGATATCCTCTAACTTAAGCCGTGTAATAATAAGCTCTTTCAATTCCTCTATAAGTTCTTCCTTTTCCACTATGTCATACCTCCGTCCACTGAGATGTATGTTCCTGTTATGTAACCTGCTTCTTCTGATGAAAGGAAGAGTACAGTCCGGGCAACCTCTTCCGGCGTGCCAAATCTTCCAAGGGGAATCATGTTAAGGAACTCTTTCCGAACCTTCTCGTTCAGAACCTCAGTCAGTTCTGTCTCAATCACACCCGGACTAACGGCATTTACTGTTATCCCCAGGCGTGCCACCTCTCTTGCCAGAGAACGTGTAAAGCTGAGGATCCCCCCTTTAGAGGCTGCATAGTTTGTCTGTCCCTGTCTGCCCATAATGGCACTCGGGGAGATGATATTTATAATTCTTCCCCATTTCTCGCCTATCATAGGTCTAAGGGCGGCCTTTGAACAGTTATATACTCCTGTGAGATTGACATCTATAACCTTTCGCCAATCCTCATCCTTCATAAGCATAAGGAGGGTGTCACGTATTATTCCGGCATTATTGACCAGGATGTGCAGGGCTTCGGTCTCATCCAATAGGGTCTGGTACATCTTTCGTACATCCTCAGAGTTGGAGACATCAGCCTTAAGGGCAATGCCAAAGCCGTTTGTGGCCTTTAGTTGCTCTACCGTTTCCCTCGCAGCCTCCTCATCAGAGGAGTAGTTTACTGCAACCTTGGCACCTGCCCTTGCCAGTGTGAGGGCTATGGCTTTGCCAATCCCCTTGGTACCACCTGTTACAAGAGCAACCCTGTTGTTAAGGTTGTAAGCCATAGGTCTCTCCTTTAAGAAGGTTAGTTTTCCAAATCCAGCGTCAAGATCCACATCAATGGGATTTATCGTTACGCTGGAGTCGGATAGGTTATGGCCTATGCCTTTACCTGACTAACTCTAACATACTCTCTGTCCAGGCTCTCTACTTCTGCCTCCCGCACAATCCACCTTGTCAGTCTGGAAAGTACATCACCTGGACCATACTCAATGAATCTTCTCACCCCTTCAGACCAGAGCTTATCAATAACACCCCTCCAAACAACTCTTCTTGAGAACTGTTCAAGGAGAAGTGTTATTATTCTGCCTTGTTCTGTAATTACCTCAGAGGTGGTATGATCTATCACTGCAACTTCAGGCTTTCTTATATCTTTAAAGGTTATCGAGCCTGCCAGGATATCACTGACCCCATCAAGTAAAGGGGTATGTAAAGGGTAGGGAGACGGTAGTCTTACTACCCTTAAAGCCCCTTCTTCTGTTACATCTTTTTCCAACTGCTGCAGCGCGTCAGCAACCCCGGATACAACCACCTGCGTTGCAGAGTTAATATTTGCTAAATATAGCCCTTCTCGCTTTCTACAGATGCCATCTATTATATCCCATTTCAGGCCAATAATGGCAGTCATTCCATACTCCCCCTGGCCTGAAACCTCCTTGATGGCTTTATAGGCGCTTTCTATTATATAAAGTCCTGTATCAAGGTCAATGCAGCCTGCTGCGTATAATGCACCGTAATAACCAAGGCTATGGCCTGCAAGGAATTTTGTGCTGTTACTCTCTTTATGTCTGTCCCAGAGTGAGGCGCTTACCACAAAGATGGCCTGTTCATTAAAAACATCCTGCTCATAATCTCCGTCCCGTCCTGCTCTGTAGGAGTTTAATCTGTTTATATGCTCGGGCAGGCAGAGTTCAAGCATATTTTCCCTTTCCGAGCCCTTGCCTGGAAACAGCCCTGCAATGCTCATCTTTTTCTCCTTTCGGATATGCCACTCCAAAGGGTTCCCTTTTTCCCGGCACGTCTGAGCAATCGCTGAAGCCGTTCGTTAAAGTTTATCTCAAAGCCTGGAAAGACCCAGTCCGGATGTTCTGATGATATTCTATCCACTATCTTATCTATATCTCCGATAATCCTGGGAGAAAAATAGTACACAGGCTCCAGGCCTATATCTTTTATGCCTAACTCTTCTTCTGCCCTCTTTGCAAGAGCTGTATCAGGAAATATTCGAATACCAGCCATTATAACCGAGGAGTCAGCCTCAAGGCTACAGAGGCGTTCAAGGGTTTTCTCAAGGGATTCGGAATCTTCTCCGGGAGAACCAATAAAGACGAAGTGGCAGAAACTAAGTCCAGCCTTTTTGCACTCCTCGGAGACCGCCTTTACCTGTGCATATCTGAATCCCTTTCCCAGGGCTTCAAGTACAGGGTCGTCAAGGGAATCAGTGCCGAATTCAACACCTTCGCAACCTGCCTTAATCATAAGTTCTATCAACTCTCCGTCCATAAGCCCGGGGGTTGCATAACAGCTCCAGTGTACCTCAAGCCCTCTTTCAATCATAAGTCTGCAGAACCTGATGGCATAATCTCTCGGATAATTGAATACACTGTCAACAATAAAGAAGTGGTGGATATTATGCTCTTTTACAATATTTTCCATCTCATCAATCACATCCTCAGGAGACCGTACACGTACATTCCGGCCTTCAATCTTCGGATAGGAGCAATAGATACAGCCAAAGGGACACCCCCTTTTCGTCTGTATATTCAGCATTCCCCCTACATTATAATATTCCTTTATGTTGAACAGCCTCCTGTCGGGCCTGATTGTTTGCCATTGAGCCGACCTGGAGGGTGGCTTCAGCGGACCTTCTCTTGCTACAATTCCGTCAGGCAACCCGGTTTCTCCTTTTAAGTGACGGACAAGTAACACCATTGCACCCTCGCCCTCACCAATCACACCGTAATCAATATCCAGGGCTTTCATGCATTCTGCAGGCATTATGGTAAATCCCGAGCCACCAGCTACTATCGGAGCATCGCTACTTTCCCTGCAGTGCTGGATAACCTCTCTGTAAAGAGGGATATAGGATACGCTTCTTGGAAAGGAGACATCATCAATGTTTCTGAGAGACAGGCCAATGAGTTGGGGGGCGAAATCCTCTATTGTTGTGGTTATTGCCTTTTTTATATCATCTTCGAAAAAGAGATCCAGGGCCTTGACCTCACAGTCTGCCTCCTTAAGTGCTGAAGCCACATAGCTCAGACCCAGAGGAAACACAGGATCCGGTAACCTCTCCCTGTTTGGTGATATAAGCAATACTCTCATGCCACTCCACGGAGAATCTTAAGGATTGAACTTACCTTTATCCCTCGTCCTCGCAGAGGGCTTAAAATGCCATTAATTATTCTTCGGGGGGTCAGATAAAAACGTATATATGCCTTTCTCAGGAGTTTCAATGTCTGCTCAGGACTGAGATGATCAAGTCGCATTACAGGATGAAGACAGTCATATAGGTCCCAATTCCTGGTAAAGATCCGATCCTTTACCTCTTCGTAGAGCTTTGTGCCAGGATAAGGGGTGAGAATAGAGAACTGTACAGCTTCGGGGGAGAGCCTTTTTGCAAACTCAATGGTTTGCTCTACCATCTCCACTGTTTCCTCAATATCACCAATAATAAAACTGGCATGGGTGGATATACCGTGTGAGCGGAGCAGTTTAACCACCTCTTTTGACATATTCGGATCGATTCTCTTGTGGTAATGCTCCAGTACGGCTTCTCCGGCACTCTCAAAACCAACAAATATGTATCTGGCACCTGCTTTGGCCATAATCCTTACCATGTCCTCGTTCCTGAGGAGGGTGTCTGCCCTGGAGAAACACCACCAGTAAATATCAAGCTTTCGTCTGATAATCTCAGTACAAATTTCCTTTACTCTTGCAGGGTTAAGGGTGAAGTTATCATCAAGAAAGGCTATACCACTGAAGCCATAATTTGTGACAATATCCTCTATCTCATCCACCACCCTTTCAGGCCTTAGAGCACGCCACTTTAGTCCGCTAAACTCGGATGAGGAACAGAAACTGCAATTGTAAGGACATCCCCTGCTTGTCAGAATGCCGGTTATCTTTCTGCCTCCCATCTCCAGGAACCGGTATTCCTTTATTCTGAGGAGGTCTCTTGCAGGTGCCGGAAGTTGCTCGATATCAGGAGGATGACGGTCCGGTGTTCTCACGACCGTACTATCCTGTATGAATGATATGCCGCTGATCTCGTCTATATTATGGCCTTTGGAGAAGGCATTAAGCACATCAACGGTGGTTTCCTCTCCCTCACCTCTTATAACAACATCGGCAAGACCCTCCTTGAGCACCTCTTCATCCATGAAGGTGACATGGGGGCCTCCCATCATCACCTTGCATCCTGCGGCCTTGGCTTTTGCTGCAAGGACTTTGGCCGAGTTATACCTTGGTGTGTCTGCAGAGATTCCTACCACATCGTACTCATCCCACCTGATTCTTTCCTGCCTCAGGTTAAGGTCTATAATCTCAACATCATGGCCATGTTTTCTTATGTTTGAGGCGATGTAACCAAGCCCAAGCGGAGGTAGCACAAAACCCACTTTATAGTAGGCGTTGTCTTTAAAAGGATAGCACAGGAGAACCCTCACCCCGAAGCCCTCCTGAGGCGAAAGAATCTCTTTATCAGAATAAAGGACAGCAATGAGGTAATGATACCAAGAATAAGGCTTCCAACGAGGAGAGGAACAAGATAGTAGCTGACAATAACTCCTATATCCTTGGAAAACTGGATCTCTAAGAGACTTCCGCGAAGCAGGAGGCTGCCGGCCTGTGCACTCACAAATATCTGAAAGGGAAAAGATATCGGATTGGAGATCTGAGTGCCAAGGAACACCACAGCAGGATTTAGCCTCAAAAGATAGGCTGCGCCTATTGCCATAATCGTATGAACCCCGATCATTGGTACAAAGGCAATGAATATTCCGATGGCAATTCCGAAAGCTATCTCACTGGAGCTAAGCCCCTGAGAACTGAACTCCCTGATTCCCTGTGTTATCCTGTTGATGAACCTCATTCAACCTCGACCTCTTAGCCTGGAATTTAGATGTAATAAGCA
>JALUAR010000268.1 GCA_027050975.1 Thermodesulfovibrio sp. | reverse complement strand
CTTCCTGTTAATACTAAGGTTCATAGGAGTGGTATGGTGGAGTCTTCAACTCATTCTCAGCAGCCATCCGAGGCTGCTTCCGAGGGAATTTTGCGATTCACCCTCCTGGTGAATCTAATGCAAAATTCAAATCCGTTCAGACTCCACCATACCACTCCTTCCGGAGTTTGTCTGTTTTAAGATACCGCTGGATCCGGGTAATATTCTCATATAGTATTAAACATTCGAGATTTAACGCAACAGGTATTCAGCTTTTATACACCCTGAATGAATACAAAACTGTAGGATGCTGACAGAATTGTCCAGGTAGCAGAATGAAGAAAACCCTGATTTCACTGAACTTCTGGCCCTTTTAACTTCTGGCACCCAATTTGCTTTTGTGATATAGAAGAGCAAAACTTTAAGAGAGTGAGGTTTGTTGATTATGGCTATGTTCAGAAAAGAGGAGAGCATCCTGAATAACCATCCCTGTTTCTCTGAGGAGGCCCATCTCAGATTTGGGAGAATACATCTGCCCGTGGCTCCTGCATGCAATATCCAGTGCAAGTATTGTTTAAGGAAATATGATTGTCCAAACGAATCCAGGCCAGGAATTACAAGCAGGGTGCTTTCTCCAGAGGAGGCACTGGAAAGGGTCAGATCTGTGGTTCGAAGAAACGAAAATCTGACCGTTGTAGGTATAGCAGGCCCGGGAGATCCCCTTGCAAATGATTCCACCTTTGAGGTTTTGCGAAGAATTAACAGAGAGTTTCCTGAGTTGACATTATGTGTATCCACAAACGGGCTTCTCCTGCCTGAGAGGTTAGATACCCTTTTAAAGATAGGGGTAAAGAGCATAACTATCACAATAAATGCCGTGCTTCCCGAAGTCGCAGCCAGGGTCTACTCATGGATACTTTATAAGGGAAGGAGATATTCGGGAGTAGAGGCTGGTTCCTGGATAACGCATAATCAGTGGCTTGGCCTGAGGATGGCTCTTGAGGCAGGGCTTATTGTCAAGATTAACACTGTTTTGATACCTGGTGTTAACGAGGCAGAGATACCAATGATCGCATGGCTTGCAGGAAGAAGGGGTGCACATCTGATGAACATCATTCCTCTGATCCCCCAGGCTGAGTTCAAGGAATATGAAAGACCATCCAGAAGCAAGATAGAGAACATGCGAGCTGTATGTAGCGAACATATCAGACAGATGACACACTGCCGTCAGTGCAGGGCTGATGCCTGCGGGGTGTTAGGCGAGGACAAAGACATGGAACTTGAGGTACTAATGTCCAGGATAGGAGAAGAGTACTGTGATATGGTTGTCTGAAACAGAGAAGGAGCGCTACCGAAGGCAGTTGATGCTTCAGGGTTATACCATGGAGCATCAGAAGAGACTTAAGAGTGCAACTGCACTGATTGCAGGCATTGGTGGCTTAGGTGGTACTGCAGCGGTCTATCTTGCTGTTGCAGGCATAGGGAGGATGGTCTTTGTCCATTCAGGGAATCTGACTCTTTCCAATATGAACAGACAGATATTGATGAGGCATGACTGGATAGGCCGTAGCAGAGTGATTCAGGCAAAGAGGACAATAGAGGAGATCAACCCTGATGTGGAGGTTGAAATATTTGATGAAAGATTTTCCAAGGCAAATATTGATGGATTTCTTGAAGGAGTACAGATTGCCCTCTCAGCCCGTCCGAATTTTCAGGAACGGAGGGTTTTGAATGAGGCATGTATTAAGAAAGGTATTCCAATGATTGAGGCTGCCATGAACGGTATGGAAGGATATCTGTTCAATGTTATACCTGACAGAACGCCGTGTCTTGATTGTGTCTTTCCAGATGATAACCCTGAGTGGGAAGAACTGGGCTTTCCTGTGCTTGGTGCTGTTTCAGGGCTCCTTGGATGTATTATGAGTATTGAGGCTGTGAAGATTCTCACAGGTTATGGAAAGCCTTTACTTTCACAGATGCTTATGTTTAATACAATAGACATGGAATTCAGAAAAGTGAACATACACAGGGATGGCAATTGTAAAATATGTAGCAATAAAAAATAGAAGCATTGTTGTTGTACCGTTATTCCCTGTATTATATTACGAATATAATTTCTCTAATCCAGCGATAAGATTCATAGGAGTGGTATGGTGGAGTCTTCAACTCATTCTCGGCGGACATCCCTGTCCGCCTCCGAGGGAATTTTTCAACTCACCCTCCTGGTGAGCTTTATGAAAAATTCAAATCCGTTCAGACTCCACCATACCACTCCTTCTGGAGATTGTCGGTTTTTCGTTACTGCTGGATCTGGAAAATTTATGCCTCTATAAAAGTGGTAACAGGACATTTTATGGTGAAAAAGGGGAAAACAACTTCAAAGAGATACAGATTTAAAGGGCGTATCTGGATAGAGGGAGAAGGTGGAACATTTCTGGGCTACGGCAGGGTGGTTCTACTTGAGAGGATAAAGAAGTATGAATCGATTGCAGGAGCGACAAGGTCAATAGGGATGTCTTATCGACATGCATGGGATCTGGTAAAGTCAATGAACAGTCAGTCAGAGAAACCTCTTGTTACAGCATTTACAGGAGGCAGGAGAGGTGGTGGAGCGAGACTTACACCGGATGGAGAGAAGGCAATTAAATTGTTCTGGAAGTTCTATGAAGATTTTAGAAATTTTTTACAGAAAGAAGAGATGAAGTTCAGAATATAGAATACGGAGAGTTCTGAATGCTCAGGAAAAAGACCGTTTCTATGATTATATTTATTTTGTTCCTTCTTTCTTTTACAATCCTCTCTTATGCGGAGGAGATAGTAGTATCTGCTGCCATAAGCCTGAAGGATTCCTTTGAAGAGATAGGAAAGAGGTTTGAAAAAAAGAGGTTGCTCGCCTTGTGAATACGGAAAATATTCTGAAGCCTTTTGGACAATCGGCTCATATATACGGGGATTCAGCAAACACAAAGGCAGGACGATTTTCTATACAAGACGTCTGCTGATCACGGGTTCAAGGGTTGCTACGATGCGACCCTTTTCAAAGATAGTAACCCGTCCGGTGCTTTCAGAGACAACTACTGCCACAGCCTCGGTTCTGCGGGTAATACCGGCGGCAGCCCTGTGTCGTGAGCCAAGCCCTCGGAGTTGCTTGGTAACTACACTGGGGGCATCAAGATGTCTACCTGCTGCTTCGACAACGCCTGCTTCAGAAATGACAAAAGCTCCATCCAGCTTGGCAAGCTCCTTTATGCTTTCAACAACCTCCGGCTGTGTTATCATGCGTTCCTTTTTGGGATATCCCCTGAAGGGATTAAACACTGCCTGATGGGATGACTTCAGGACATTGTCTGTATCACCGATAACAAAGGTAGTTCCCACGGATTTGCCTTCTCTTCCAACGGCACCTATATCAAGGGCTATATCAACAACAGCCATTACAGTATTAAAGGCATCTTTTGAGATCAGGGACCTCGGATCAAAGGGAAACTCCTCGCTCCAGGAAAGACCAAGATCGTGAATTGTGATTGTATCAAGATGACTCTTGCCCCAGGGACCTAAAACGCATATTACTTTGCTGTCAGTTTTAATAACACCCTGGAGCACTCCCTGAAAAAAGGCATACTTTATACGAGAGAAACGGGTCTGGTTGCCTGACCAGCTACGTATAACTTTTACCTTTGCACTCCTGAATGCCGAATCCTTTATTTTCAGGGACTTCGGGATAATCAGCACAATGTTACCTTTGTCAGCAAGGCCAGATTTCAGGAACCAGTGGCAGTCCCTTGCAGTATTCAGAAACAGGAAAACAGAGTGACTTCGGGTCTTTTTTGCAACCTCCAGGGCATTCTCAATGATTATCCTTCTCTGGGCCTTCATTATCCCTCCGGATATGATTCAAAGAGTTTTTCTGCCATTGTTAATGTGTCAACTCACTAATGTACGATAAACCATGCAGAAGAATCCATAAATATCATACCACAAAAAGAGTCGTAGTGATATATTGGAATACTAAAAAGGCATAAATTTAATAAACACTCAACAACAGACAAGGGAGTTCCTGCAAAAAAGTTAATACAAAAATGAAAACTCCTGAACAATAATGTATAACCTGAAATCCCTCGACCTGCTGAAACCTTTGATTTTACAGGCTTTTGGGTTCTGGCATGAGTATTGCCTATAGTACTTCAAAGGAAATTTAAAAAGGAGGAAGTGCTATGAGACAGATTGCAATTTATGGTAAGGGTGGTATTGGTAAATCAACAACAACACAGAATACAGTGGCTGCTCTTGCCGAGGCTGGCTACAAGTGTATGATAGTGGGTTGTGACCCAAAGGCAGATGCAACAAGGTTGATCCTTCACAAGAAGGCTCAGGCTACAGTAATGGATATGGCAAGGGAGAGAGGTTCTGTGGAGGACTTAGAGATTGATGAGGTGCTTCTTGAGGGATTCAATGGTATCAAGTGTGCTGAGTCGGGTGGGCCTGAACCTGGTGTGGGCTGTGCAGGCCGCGGTGTTATAACTGCAATTAACTTTCTTGAGGAAAACGGTGCGTATACAGAGGATCTGGATTTTGTTTTTTATGATGTCCTTGGAGATGTTGTCTGCGGTGGGTTTGCAATGCCCATAAGAGAGGGAAAGGCAAAGGAGATATATATAGTCACCTCTGGTGAGATGATGGCAATGTATGCTGCAAACAACATAGCAAGGGGAATTCTGAAATACGCACAGAGTGGCGGGGTAAGGCTTGGCGGTTTGATATGTAACTCAAGAAAGGTTGACAGGGAGTATGAACTGATATCTGCTCTGGCGGAAAGGCTTGGTACACAGATGATTCACTTCATACCAAGGGATAATCAGGTGCAGAGAGCGGAGTTGAGAAGAATGACCGTGCTTGAGTACTCTCCTGATCATCCCCAGGCTGATGAATACAGGGCACTTGCAAAAAAGATAGCAGAGAATGAAAACCTTGTTATTCCCACTCCTCTGACCATGGATGAGCTTGAGCAGTTGCTCATGGAGTTCGGAATCCTGGAGGGTGAGGAGGTTGAGGCATGAGCAGTGTGATAGAGAAGACTCAGAAGATGATTGATGAGGTTCTGGAGGTTTATCCGGAACGCACAAAAAAATTCAGGGCAAAGCATATAAAGCCCAATGATCCCACAGGTGAGTGTGGCTCAGGTTGCATGGTGAAGTCCAATGTGAAGTCGCGTCCAGGAGTGATGACCATAAGGGGATGTGCCTATGCAGGCTCCAAGGGGGTTGTCTGGGGGCCTGTAAAGGATGTGGTTCATGTCAGTCATGGCCCTGTGGGCTGTGGCCAGTACAGCTGGTGGTCAAGGAGAAACTATTACAATGGAATCACAGGTATTGATTCCTTTGGTACGATGCATATAACGAGTGATTTTCAGGAAAGAGATATCGTCTTTGGTGGAGACAAAAGGCTTGAGCAACTCTGCAGGGAGATAAAGGAACTCTTTCCCCTGGCTAAGGGTATCAGTATCCAGTCGGAGTGTCCAATTGGTCTGATTGGAGATGATATAGAGGCTGTAGCAAAGAAGATGACAAAGGAGCTTGGCATCCCTGTTGTTCCTGTCAGGTGTGAGGGCTTCAGAGGGGTAAGTCAGTCCCTTGGGCATCATATTGCAAATGACAGCATAAGAGACCATCTCCTTGGTAAAGGAGACCTTGAGAAATCCACACCGTACGATGTTGCCCTGATAGGTGATTACAACATCGGTGGTGATGCCTGGGCCACAAGAAAGATCCTTGAGGAGATGGGGCTGAGGGTTATAGCACACTGGACAGGTGACGGAACAATAAACGAACTCTCCATTACGCAGAAGGCAAAGCTTAATCTGATTCACTGTTACCGCTCAATGAACTATATATGCAGACATATGGAGGAGACCTATGGTATTCCATGGGTTGAGTATAACTTCTTCGGCCCAACCAAGATATATCAGAGCATAAGGAAGATCGCATCCTATTTTGATGACAGGATCAAAGAAAAGGCTGAGGCGTTAATTGAGAAGTACAAGCCAATGATGGACAGGGTTATTGAGCAGTACAGACCAAGGCTTGAGGGAAAGACAGTGATGCTCTATGTTGGTGGGCTGAGACCAAGGCATATTGTTGGAGCATATGAAGACCTTGGTATGGAGGTCATCGCCACTGGTTATGAATTTGGCCACAATGATGACTATAAGAGGACCTATCCGGAGCTTAAAGAGGGTACTGTAATCTATGACGATGCCACCCCTTACGAACTTGAGGAGTTTACAAAGAGGTTGAGACCTGACCTTGTCGGCTCAGGGATAAAAGAGAAATATGCATACCACAAGATGGGTGTGCCCTTCAGGCAGATGCATTCGTGGGATTACAGTGGCCCCTATCATGGTTTTGACGGATTCCCTGTATTTGCCAGAGATATGGATATGACAGTAAATAATCCAACATGGAGGCTGATAAGGAGGAAGAAACCTAACTGATCCCCCTTCTGCCCTCAGAGGTTATCATCCCTCTGAGGGCACATACATGAAGAACAAATGGTTTGCTGGGCGGTGTATGAACTAATGAAAAGCGGGCTTGAGAAGACAAGGAGTGTGTAAGATGGGAAATGTTATCTCTGTTAGTAGGCGTTACTGATATTCCAGCCTCCTGCTCAGAATGGTTTATTAGACGATTAAACATGGGATTCACTTTGTAAAAATTTTGCATTAAATTTGACAGATAACGAAAATCAAAAAAGCCTTTTTGAAAGGTGAATAAATAATGTCAATTTTACTCTAAAAAAATGTTTAGCAGAATTTTTGTATTAACTTTTATTTAAAAACAGGTTTGAGGAACCGAAAAGCGTAACCTATGCTATAATTTATTAAAAGACCGGGAGGTTATAAATGGGTATATCTGTAAGACTACCAGAAGTAAATATATCAGAGGAAGAGTTAAAACTCCTGCTTGCCATCAAACTTTTTGAGGACGGGCTGGTATCTCTTGGTAAGGCATCTGAGATAGCCGGCTATTCTGAAAAGGCATTTGCAGAGATATTACTTCATAGAGGCATATCACCAATAAAGTATCAGAATCTAAATCTTGATAAAGAACTTTCAAATGCCTGAAAAAATAATTGTAGATACTTCTGTATTAATAGCTCTTGAAAAGATTGATCTTTTGCAAATCCTTTGCAAGATTTATGAAGAGATTGTTCTACCTGAAGCGGTTGTAAAAGAAATAGGCAATATCAGCATTACCTGTTATTCAGTAAGAAGAGTTGAGAGCAGACTTATCAAAATTTTGACAAGAGATTTAAACTTAGGAAGAGGGGAATCAGAAGTAATAGCCCTTGCTTATGAAACAAATCTTAAGGCTTTAATTGATGATTTAAAGGCTCGTAAGATAGCGGAAGATATGGGTTTATCCATTAGTGGCAGTATCGGTGTATTGCTTAAGGCTGAAAAACTTGGGTTTATAAATAACGCATACGAAAAGGTCAAAGAACTTAAAGATAAAGGTTTTTATATTTCCGATGAATTACTTGCTGAAATATCAAAGCGCAAATTTAAAAATAGATGAAAGAGTCTAAACTCTAAAATATTCCACAAATAAATGATCCTCCGGAAAATCATAGACAACCGTAATATGTGTGTGATTCATAGACTCTGTTTCAATGTGTAACAGGAATGCATAGCAAACAGAGAACCCGATTTAAAGTGGATCTGGCTTTATTTATGAAATTGGAAATGAGGGGGCAAAAATGAGGATAATAATCAGGACCAGTAACGAGGGATACCACCAGATACTTCAATCGTAAGTGCCATGACCCAGAAAAATCCCCGTCTCTTTCAGTAAAAGCCAATGTGGTATAATTTTCATTAACAATGAAAACCGACTTACCTTTTTCACAAACGAACCGGATTCAACACTGCTGGACAGATTTAATAAAATAAGGAATTTATTAAAGTTGAAATAATAAGGCGGAAGGTATTAAATTAATAGAAATTTTAACGGAGGGGATGGTTGGCAAAAAGTTCCCGCAGGAAGAAAGGGGATATTGAAGCCTACAGGCATGAAAAGGATATAATCTGCTAAAAACTTCGTTTACGGAGGGGCTAAGAACTACAATATGCCAATATCAGAAGCAGATACTTGCAGACGATATATCCTGCCTAAACTTTATGCCGCAGGCTGGACAGATGATCAAATAAGTGAACAGAAGACCTTCACTGATGGCAGAATAGTTGTTGTTGGCGATAAAGTAAAAAGAAAGTCTCCTAAAAGGGCGGATTACATACTCAAATATAGAAGAGACTTTCCCATTGCTGTTGTTGAGGCA
>JALUAR010000267.1:29735-31612 GCA_027050975.1 Thermodesulfovibrio sp. | reverse complement strand
AAGTTACCTTACTGGCAATTATGGCTTCCTATGCGTGAGAATCTAAGATATGTTAAACCTCCCGCTCCTGGAGAAGGTCACCTTTCACACCAAGAATTATCTCCTTAAATGGGATATCCTTGCCAGACCTTCTCAGTGCCTCTTTCAGAATTGCAGTCATTCCACCGCAGCATGGCACCTCCATCCTTAGACATGTCACGCTTTTGACCGGAATGTTGCTAAATATCTCCGTAAACTTCTCCACGTAAAACTGTGCATTGTCAAGCTTCGGACATCCTATCAGAAGCTTCTTATCTTTTAGAAAACTGTCATGAAAGTTGCGCGTGGCAAAAGCGGTACAGTCAGCAGCAACAAGCAGATCGGCATCATTCAGAAAAGGTATTACGCTTCCCATCAGCTTGATCTGGATAGGCCAATGAGTAAGCTTATACTCCTTTTGCTCCTCTGTCTTGATTTCTCCAATAGATGAACATGACGGGCATTCCTCAATTCCATCTTTTTTCATCTGAACCCTCCTTTACAAGGATTATTTTGATCGATACCGATAGCGATGTTCAGTTTCTAAGCCATTGAAGACTGTACTTAATTTAGTATAAATTGGAACTGCAATCTTTTTTTATGATATAAATCATAATCAGGCTGTTTCTTTATCATCATGGGCTCTGGGGATAGAGATTATAAATGTCGTACCTTTGCCTTTCTCGCTCTTGACATCAATTTTTCCGTTGTGACTCTCTATGATTTTGCTTACTATTGGGAGACCAAGCCCTGTACCCTCTCCAGGAGGTTTTGTGGTAAAGAAGAAGTCAAATATCTTTCCAAGAACATCCTCTGACATACCAGGACCGTTGTCTTCAATTACCACCTCTACATTTTCATTAATGCTTCTTGTTTTAATGCTCAATATACCTCCACCGTGGAATTGAAACATGGCATACTCAGCGTTATTTATTATATTTAGAAGTACCTGTTCTATCTGGTTGGGTATTATATAGGCTTTAACAGGAGCTTCTGACAGTTCTGTGAATACTTTTATGTTCTTTTTCCTGAGATCAATATTCTTTAGTCTCAGAACAATCCTTACGATCTCATTTAAATCCATGCATACCTTTTCCCTGTCGCTTCTTCTTAAAAATATGAGCATATCATCAATGGTCTTTTTAATCCTTAACGAGGACTCTAAAATTCCCTTTGCATAGTTCTGCACATTTTTTTTCTCCAAGGGCTCACTAATTATCATCTCCGAGTATCCCATAATGACACTCAGAGGGTTATTCACCTCATGCAGAATTGTACCCACCATTATTCCTACTGTGGATAAACGCTCAAAATGTAATAGTTCTTCCTGAATCTGTGTGACCTGTTCATAGTCTCTTATCTTCTCTATTGCCCTTGAGACTACAGTTGCAAAAAGACCAAATGTTGATTGTTCATCCTCTGTCAGAGCATCGGTTCTGTATATCTTTACTGTACCGATCGTAACATTATTTATATACAGGTCTTTTGTATATACATTTTTCCCGTTGCATGATTCGGATGATCTTAAAACTGTATCCTGATTATTTCTTTGAAGGAAAATCTCTGCACAATCCACCAAAAAGATCTTTTCCAGATACTCCAGAGTCAAATTCAAGATATCATCTTCCGTCTGTTGTTGAAAAAGGAAGAATGTAAATTCAGAGAATCTGCGTAACCTGCTGTTAATCTGGTAAATATTTTTTGACATATCATTGAATACCCTGACTATATTTGAAAGCTCGTCATCACCTTTGACCGTTATCTGTCTCCGAAAGTCTCCCCTACCAACGGCATTCATAGCATCTCCAAGTTCTTTCACCCGTTTGAAGACCCCTCTGTGCAAAATCACAAATACGTAT
>JALUAR010000267.1:0-29725 GCA_027050975.1 Thermodesulfovibrio sp. | reverse complement strand
ATTAGAAGTAATAGCCAGAAAGAGCCCAGGTGCCTCCAAAGCTCTCTCGAAAGACGTTTCTGGTCCTTTGTAATGTCAAAACTGACTTCAAGGTATCCGATCAATTCCTTTTTTCCATGACACCTCTTGCAGACGGGACGAGGTGTAATAGGGTAATACAGTCTCTTTAAAATGCCCTGTTTTGCAATCGTTTTCCCTGCTGCAAACTTTACCGTTTTCTTATCATCTAAAAGTTTTATTTCTGTTATCAATGGATTTTCCGTAAGGTATTTTAGATGGATTGGCACCTCATCCTTTCTTCCCTGTGCCATGGTATTTTCCAGGATGGTATATATGATGGAGGTAATGAGCTTCAGATGTTCTTCAATATCTTCTCTTATCTCTCTTTCGGATGTGGACACCTCTATGTAGAGAAAGAGTACAACACTAATTGTTATTCCTGAAAATAAGATTAAGAAAAGTTTGAATCTGAGGCTTTTGAAGATTAACGATTTTCCATCCTTGTCCATGGTGATTTATCTTTTACTTCCACCACTTTTATGAGGTATCCGAAAGGATAGTCAGGCTGGTATAGGTGAAACTTCTCATATTCAAATAACCTCCTTGAAGCAAGGAGAAATCTGTAATATATACTCTCCTTTGGCAGTATCTCCACTTTTCCGTTTACCTGGAAACTTATGTATTTTATGCCTTCAGGCGAAGGTGACATGCCAACATAAAGGAGGCTCGCATATGGATTATTCCTCAGATTATTAAGAGCCTTACCCTCAAATATCTCAAGACCTCCAAGTAGCGTGGGATCAAAGTTTTCTATATCGCTGTACACTCTCTCCATCGCTTCTATCCTCTTTAACAGTGTCTCATTCCAAGGCAGTGTCCTTGCCTCGGCAATTGTGCTCTCAAAAATGTCTGTGTAGTCCTCTAAGTGCTCACTCTTCGGGATAAGTCCTATGCCTTTTACGGTCATATTTACAGGGAAATGATTATCATTACTCCACGTTGCCATTACCGGCAGGTGTGCGGAGAAGTATTTAAGGGGTCCGCCTTTTTTTAAATTTTCAAGAAAACGCCTTCTTGAAGAGAAGAGCCATTCAAGGAAGCATAGAGGAATCCGCCCACTTGTAATCCTGGTCTTCATCATAAGTAATAATACAATTAGTTGCGGGAAAATTCAGTAACTTATGTCACTTCATACCTGAACACAGCAGGAACTATGAAGGAATAATCGCCTCCCCTTTGAATCCTTATCGCTGAATTGAGTTCATAAAAGAATATGTATTGAAACAAGAATCACAGAAGTGGCAATGGATATCATTCCTATAAGAGAGAGTCTTTTTATATAACTCTGTAAGGTCTCCAGGGTCTCTTTGTGTCTGCCTGTAATATAAAGCAAAAGGGCCCATCCCGGCGAGAAGCTACCTACAATGAACAGAAGTGTAATCAATATGCTATCAGGTGCGTACTGCCACATGCAGTAGATACAATGATGCCCGGGTGTATCCATTATCACCGGTGCAATTGTCTCGAAAAAGGCCAGTATTGTCACTACCGAGTTAAATGCGGCCAGGAGGGCTGTAATTGACAGGAGGACACCTCCTTTCTTTGCCTTGACACCTCTGTAAGAGAACGCCATAAAGAAGACGAGAACGGAGTTTGAGACATAGTATATGTACAAGAGATATTCCCTGTAGTACTTTCCGAATATGGATTCCGAGACAACAGAGGTCTTTCTCCCCGGCAGATCAAATACTGTAGTACAACAACCGACATCCACCTCAACATTGAATTCAGTTATGTAGTAAATCTCGATCAGTTTGTCAAGCATAACGAGCAGGCTCACTATAAAAAGGAAAAGGAATTTTCTTTTAAAAAGGGGAGATGTTTCTGTAGCGCTGTCAAGTTTGTTCAACAGGAGCCAGCCTCCTACAAGAAAAAAGACCAGAGGCTTGTATATCTGTACAACCGCACTGAGAGACTTCTGTGCCTGGGTTACACCGAATATGCACATTGCACCCTGGATATAGGAGATGTAACTCTGAAGGGTCAAATAAAGGAGAGGCCAGGAAAGTATCTCTATTACCAGTACCACATTGGCAATAAGGAGCATAAGATATGCCCTGTCCTGAAGTTCACTTCTCTCGGTATCGGTAATGCCGTCTTTGTATTTAAGGGATATACGCAGGGAAAAAATCGTCAACAGAAAGGCTAAAACACCTGTAACAAGACAGCTGAAAAGGACTATTATGGAGTAGGCATTAAGAATCATCTATTATTTTGCCTTTGTGCAAGGTATATATATGATCTGCATCCGAGAGGAGCTGCCCATCATGTGTACAGATCAGGATGCTTTTTCCATCCATCCTTAGTTTCCTGATCAAATCGATAATCTCCATAGCAGTTTTGCTGTCAATGTTTGATGTTGGCTCGTCAAGGATAAGTATATCAGGATTGTTGATAAGTGCCCTTGCAATTGCAACCCTCTGCTTCTCACCACCGCTGAGTTCCTCAGGGGTATGGTCATATCTTCCCTCAAGTCCTAACATCTCAAGAAGTTCACAAGCCCTCTTTTTTCTCTCGTACGTCTTGATCCCCTCCGGTATCAGGGGATAGGAAACATTCTCCCATGCAGAAAGACGAGGCATCAGATTAAAGTCCTGAAACACAATTCCTATCCGTCTTCTTCTGAGCCTCGAGAGGGCGATATCGGATAACTCCGTCAGAGCCCTGTCCTCGATATACACCGTCCCCTTTGTGGGTCTTTCAATGGTTCCTATGATGCTGATAAGGGTTGTCTTCCCGGAGCCCGAGGGACCCTTGATGACCGTGATGGAGCCTTTATGCACACTCATATTTATATCTGAAAGTGCAACAATTTCAGAAGATCTGCTCCTTCTGTAAATCTTCCATATCCCTTCACACCGTATTAAAGGGGTCATCTCAGCACCTCTGCAGGTGGAACAATGGTTGTTCTCCATGTAGAGTATATGCTACCAACGAGGCTGAGCATTATAGAAAAAAAGAAACTCAGCAGGAACGAAGTAGGTAGAAAAAGGGCTGGTATTTTAAATGGTGCCATGGCACCTACTTCAGCAATGAACATTTGAGCAATGAATATACCGTTAAAAAGTTTCACCCATATAAAGGAAAGGATAAGGGCAAGGGGAGCGCTAATCATGGCGATCAGGATGTTTTCGAAGAATACCATCTGGAGCACCTCACTGCTTTGCCAGCCTGTTGCCTTGAGGATCCCGATCTCCTTCTTTCTCTCGGAAAGTCCTGTCCCTGAGACAACAAGTATAACTGGAATTGCCAGAACAAATGCAAACGTATAAAGGACGATAAAGATTCCCCCTTTTCTGTTAAAGCCCCTTTGTATGTATCTCCTTGCAAGAGACTTCGACTGTATTCTGAAAAAGGCATTCAGTTTCTGTATCTCATCGGTAACGGAAACCACCTTACCCTGCTTCACATAAACCGCTATATCGGAGACAAAGTCCTCCATCTCGTATATGGAGATGGCATCCTCTATGTTTGCCAGTATCAGATCGGATGTCCATATTGAGGTATCAGAATCAAATATACCCGAGACACGATAGACCTCTTTAAGGATAAAAGGACTGTGGTCTATAATGGCTGTGACCCTTATTCCGAGGCTCAGGTTGCTACCTATATCGAGTCCCAATGCCTCAGCCAGTCCCTTTCCTATCACAATCTCACCCTCCTCGGGAAGGGAACCTTTTATAAAACTTACGGATTGACCTATCTCTGAAATCGGGATACCAAGCAAAACAGCGATTCTACCCTCTACATATATTCTGCTGATCACCCTTGGAACAGCCTTTATAACACCGTCAATCTTTTCTATCTCTTTGGCGTATTCCATGGGTATCATTCCGTTTCTACCATACATATCCATTGTTACATAAATGTCAGCTCCTTCATTTACCGAAACGAGGGCCTGTCTTTTTACTCCCTCGAGGATTGATAGGGCTGTCACAAATGGACAGAGTATGACAACAAGACAGACTACAATCACTCCCGTCCTCAGTCTATGTCTTGTCAGACTATTAGCTGCTGCAAGAAAGATATTTAACATCCTCATCGGACAAAACCTCTACTTTTCTGAAAGTGTTTCCAGTATCTCCTCTCTTGCCTTTTGCATTGCCTCCGCAAATGTCGCAATTCTTCCTCCATATTTGGCAACAAACCTTTCTGCAACAGCCCTGTCAGAGAAGGCGATCTTACTTACCTTTGTCATTGTACCGCGAGCTCTGGAGCCTATCACATACACAGCTTTTTGCACATCTATCATTTTATTGGGATTGAGATAATCGGCAACCTTGATACTGTGGGGTTTCAGCTGCAGCTTCATACTCAGAATAACAAGACAGGCCAGAGAACAGGTGTAAAACTTTCCCTTTGAAGATTCAAAAACATATCGAGTTCTTGCATACATATTTCTGTCCATAACACAGTTATCACATTTGACATGATCTGTAAAGGCAGGCGGATTCTTAATAGGATGTTTAAGAGGCAGGGGCTGCGATGAGTCCCTGCATGAAGTGAAAAGCAAGATCATAAGCAAAACAATACTACCAAGCCTCATTGAATTCACTTACCGATGTTCCTCTCTCGGGCGAGTAGACATAACCTCCCGGTACGGGGTAGAGATTTGTCTCTTCTATTCTTTCGATTCTGGGATCAAAGTTGATATACCCCCATCTGGGGTTTACAGAGGCACCAAGCCCCAGCCCGCCAGACAGAGACTGAAACCCAATCGCTTTATCAAGGTTTTTGTAACCGAAAAGTTCTGAAAACAGAAGCACAGCAACCAAAAGATTTAAGACCAGGGCAAGCATTATAAGATTTTTCCCTCTTTTCATAACTCCGGTCTCAACATATCCATCTTTATCTCATTAAACCTGACAACTCTGCCACCATGCTTTCTTATAAACCCCTCGGCAGAGGCATAGTCAGAGAAGGGCACCATCTCCTGACCCATAGCGCCTGATATCCGGGCTCCGTAGACATAATAAGCATCCTCTGCATCTATCCATCTGCCGAGGGGATGTTTCCACTCCGCTCCGGACATGTCATTTACATAAATGGCCACAATGCCACGCGGTCTGTCCGGCTGCAGATAGAAGCTTATCATCTCCGCAACACTGCAGAATGTGTCAACACGTCCTCCTCTGTAATGTATCTGTGCCTTGGGACCAGGAAAGTCCACAATTATCATACCGCACACACTACAGATGTGCTCACGCGTCAGTTCAATAGGAGGAGGCTTGGGTACATCCTGCTCCTTGCATCCCATTACTGTCAACACAAAGATAAGAATAACAACGGATCTTCTAAGCATCTGCCTTTCTGCTTAACCTCTTATGAAGAAGAAAACCGGCGAAGAAAACCATAAGCGACACTGCTGGAGGTAGAACAAAGACCCTTAACGGCGTTGATGGCTCAAGCATAATGTAGTACCATGCTGAGATTACACCTTTGTTTCCCTGCTCCTGAAGACGGCCGTCATAAACAGTAACAGCAAATGGTATAAATCTGCCTGTCTCAAATACAATATCCTCACTGTCGCCAGTATTGATGGATCTTACAAAAATGACTCTGTAGAGTCCATCATCGTAAACTCCAACAGCCTTTACGTCCTGCTTCTGTTGGCTATATACCGTATCAGGTCCCTTTGCGATATACTCCTTACCAAGGTTATCCGCAGCATTCCAGACCCACAGATTAACGGGGTGTCTTCTGTCACCCATGTAAAAATAGGGCCTTTCGCTGCCATCGGGAATTTTGGAAGGAAACTGCAGCCTGATACCATCGGGAGGCATACCGTCATCACCCTTGTTTGGTTTCTTATCCACCCATTCAAGCATTATGGCGACTTTGTCTTCAGTATACAGGCCTCTTACTCTGACATTTGTAATTGTGGGTGTAAAGTGGCGCGGCTCAAAAATTATCTGTCCTGCCATGGGCAGGTCCAGCCAGTCCAGACTCTCCCACTGAGGATCGTCAGTACTTTCTGGAATTGACTCAACCTTTTTTAACCTCAGAGATATTCCAAGTCTTCTCTCAACCTGAAGTGACTTGATAAAGTGTGCCAGCGCCCAACGTTCTTCATCACTCAGAGAGTCCTGATAGGAAGTCATGGGTGTACCGCTGAGACCCGTTGTGATAGTCCGGTAAATATCCTTTAATGAGGAGCCATTTCTGAGTTCCCAGGGATAGGTATAATTTGCTGGGTCTATCCTGTAACCCCAGTCATCTTTAAAGTCATCTCTCCATGCCTTCTTTCCATTTCCTCTTCCATGCTGTCCATGACACTCGACACATTTTGCCACCCTGAAAAGCTCTTTACCCTTTTTGATTATTTCCTCCGTTGCCGGTGGTGCATTCTCTATCTTTATTGGCTCCGGCTCGAACTCGAACACATCAGGCGCAAACTCCTTTATGTACTCTACAAGGGCCTTTACCTCTTCATCGCTGAATCTCTTCCATGCAGGCATTGATGTTCCCGGATTACCATTTCTTATTGATCTTATTATATCCTCATCAGTAGGGGGATCACCGCTTGGAGTGGTACGGAATTTAAACGTACCAAGGCTAAAGTCCCTCGGTTTGGGAAAGGTAAACTCCTTGGCATACCCCTCTCCGTCACCTTCGTAACCGTGACACTGTGCACACCACTGGTTGTATATTCTTTTTCCTGTATCATCCTGTGCGAAACCATTAAAGGGCGATAGAAGGATTCCCAACACAATCAAAATAAGAACCGTCATCTCAAGACCTCCTGACTTTTATTCCCATGTTCTGGGCTTATTACCCGATGCCTCGTAGATAAAGAGTATAACCTTCCATATCTCCTCCTCTGATAGAAAATCTTCAAAAGCAGGCATTGCAGAATCCCACGGGGCAGAACCTGGTGGTAGTCCTCTCCATCCCTTTGCTATCCTCCAGAAGACAAAGGATTCAGGAAGCTGGGCAATTGTGTCTGTTCCTCTGAACGGAAGCGGAGGAGGATTGAATGCCTGGGCAAAGTGCCCCTTACCGTCAAGATCATCACCATGGCAGAAAAAACAGTTTTGATAGTATATCTTTTTGCCCTCTTCTATGTAGTCTTTAAGTTTTTCCGTATCCTTCCTTAAAGGATTCTCCAGTCCCAGTATCTTTATCGTCTTTCCCCTGAAGTCTATCTGCTGAGGGGGTTCGGGATGGACAATCCTGGCAGAAACAGGTGGCTCAAAAGAGGGTTTTGTCTTGGCATAAGCAATATAACCGGCAAGCAATGGGATGAGTATAAAAACCAGCACAACCCTTAATATCCTTTTGTCTCTGTCTGCAAGTACGGCCCTCATTGGTTCGAGGAACGCTCTGAAAGTCTCCTCCTGTATAGAAAAGTATATCAGAAAGGCAAAGACAGACATCGCCATATACATGGTGATCACCTGTCCCGGCAGTGGCGGCATGATCAGAGCTGCACTTTTGAGCAGTCCGTACACTGTAATCTGTATCCCTATAAAATTGAAAAAGGGCGATTTCCTGAAAACAGATATTAACGAGATTGCAAGTCCCAACAGGGCGACTACTGGATAAAAGTTGGTCATATCAACTACCTCCTTCCTTCTTCATAACCTCTTTGAGAATGGAGAGAGATTCCGGATACGAGATGGTAACCCTTTCCCCCCTGCTCTGCAGATATGCAGCCACTGCAATCAGTTCACCCTCAGACAGAGATGTAGGGGGTTTATGTGCCGGCGACATGATATCATCAAAACCTTCCGCAATGTGTTTGGAGGGATTGACAAGGGCATCAAAGAGATACTCTTCATGTGAGATACCCTCTTTTTTGGCATGCTCCTTTGTGTCTCTTCCTATGGTGGCTATTGCCGGTGCTCTCATACCTGTCTCTGCATTCATTGGATGGCATACCATACACTGTCCCTTTCCAAATACAATCTTTTCACCTATCACGATGAGATCATCCTGAGAGATCCCTTCCTGGATCTTTATCTCCCTTGGCGGATGGGACTCTGACTGAGGAAGAAAGTCCAGTCCAATGTAGGTAAAGAACAGATTCAGACCTATAACAACCAGTATCAGTTTGAGTACTCCGCTTTTCATCACCCTGCCCTCCTCTGCTCTGAAAATCTTTCAAGTTTCATTATGCTCCAGAAAATAAAGGCAACAAGCAAGAAGAACAACACCGTTACGATTGTGACAATCACCGAGGCTGTACCGTGACTGGGAAGATATGCCTCAGGAGAGGTATCCTTCATGATCCCGTAGACATGCCAGTACTGCCTTCCACCCGCCCTCATATAGCCCATCATTCCCATTAGCCATGTAAATGTCACGGTAATTGCTATAAGGGCATACTGAGAACGTTCGGGCATCTTACCCCATTTGGGCTCGCCTATTATCCTCGCACCCTTGTACATCCGGCTGTCCAGCAGATAAAGAGCCACAATACAGAGAAAGAATACGCCAAACTGGATGGGTGAGAGCACCTTTACCCTGGTCACTGAAGGAACCATGTAACTGTACACACCCAGACCAAGCACAGCAACCGAGGAGCCTACTATGAGCAGTATTCTGATCAACTGACCTGTCTTTACCCAGGATACTACCGGCTCTTTGTTGCTCATCCGAAAGATGGCGAAGCTGATAAAGGTGGCGAGATAGGATATTATTACAGCGGTATTCTTTGATGCCATCACGCCTAATTTACCAAGGGCAGGATGATATGAGCCGATTCTTCTTGCCTCTTCAAGACTCAGGGCCACGCTGTGGGGAGTCAGCCAGACGGCATATCCCAGAAAGATCACCACGAAAAGGAACTTGACATATTTAAAGTACCGCTGGCCTCCCGGCATTTTATTTAGAGATATCCAGAGGTAGTAGTTAACGGCAAAGAGAATGGCACCGATAAGAATCGCCTGCATCACCCACAACCATGCAAAAAACCCTCCCATAAGCTGGATACCCATCTGCTCATTGAAGGCATAGATCTCCACACCCAACAGATAACCTATACCCGGGAGTATCAGGGAAAAACCAATGGCTATCATTGCAGAAGTGTACCCCATCCAGTCATAGTAAGCTCTTTCGTCATCGGATCTCGCTGTAATAAACCTGAAGGCTGCATAGGCTGCTGCAATACCTGCACCAAAGACCACATTTGCAACAAGACGGTGCAGTGAAAGAGGGATCCACATATACGTCTTTATGGCCTGCCATCTGTTAACAAGCTCTCCTGTCTCACTGACACCTCCGGGTGTGGTCATGTAGCCCACCCATGAACTTGTAATTAGAAGCATAAGGATACCCATTACATTTAACAGAACACCGATTAGTACATGGATCCCCTTTCTATCTTTCATTCTTTTCCAGGAGTAGAAATAGTAATAACAGACAAACACCTCTCCGTACATCACCAGTATATAGACCCACCACGTGGGGCCCAGGATCTTCATCATGTGGTCTATAAACTTAGGGTAAAGCAGGGGCAAACTGACCATCAGCACTGCTCCCAGCAGGGCAGTAAGGGTGTATGCGAGAGTGAAGAGTTTCGTAAAGTCGTAAGCGATCCTGTCAAGCCTCTCATCAGATCTTCTCCAACCAAGAAACTCCATTGTCACGGCGAATATGGGAACCCCCAAGACAAAGGCAGCGAAATTCAGATGAAGCTGCGCAACTATCCATACCCATACCCTGCTACCAATTACCGGCAGAAGCCTGTACCCGTCCTCCGTGGGAGCCGGAAGCATCTTTCTGAACATGAAAAGCAACACAAAGCTTGCCCCTAAGATAACGGTGAGTTTAATGATCCCCTTGATTACTCCCTGTTTTATGCTTTTTTCCGCCACGCAATACCTCCTTCAGAAGACCTTTCCTTTGGCAGTGATAGGAACAGGCTTTTCCATTCAGAGACCTACCCTGCTCAGAACCGAGGGCTTTCTCGTTTTTGTTAATGTCACACTAACATTTGTTGTACTGCCTGGCTTAACCTCGATCTCCTTAACAACATCCTGAAATCCTTCGTGCCAGAACCTCACTTTATACTTACCAGGTGGAAGATCCTTTATCTCAAAACTCCCCTTGTCATCAGTAATGGCAACATACGGATGCCTTGAGGCAAATATATATGCCCTCATCCAGTAATGGGCGTCGCACTTCACCTCGTGTAACCCTGTGGCTCTGACAGGCTTCTTGATAACCTGACCCTGACGTGGAAGTGCCAGGTTGTAGACCGTTCTTCTTTTGTTCTTCAATACCTTGGCAAGGGATGTGTTATGGAAAATGGGGTCACTGTTTTTGATTACATACTTCGACTTCACATAGGCTATCCCGACCAGAGGTTCAAACCTGCATTTAATATTGTCTATTACAAGGTCTTTCTTTGGCGGAGCCTTTCCCTCCTTCACATTCTCAACTATTACAAGAACATTTTTCACACCCATGTTGAATCCAATAAGGTACATCAAAGCCTGCTGTTTGTCACCACAGGCCTTCTTCTCAAGCTCTGTCTCCTTCGGATCCTCCTTTGGTTTTATCTCGATTGGTAATACAGGATCCGGCACCTTCTTTGCTGCCTTAACCACACCCGTAATATGACCTCCGTTGCTTACTTCAACCACCTTGTACCTGACTCTCTTGGCAAAGCCTGGCAGTGGTGTCAGCATTACAGATACAATTATTAATATCAGTAGCCTTCTCATAGCAAACCTCCCTTATTTTTATTACAGGGCAAACTGCCCTGTTCATTTCTCAATAATCTCTCTTATAATCTCGTGGAGCACAGGTTCATGAATGTAATGTCCCACCACCTTTCTTACTATCTTTCTTGAATCCACAAATACAAGTACTGGAACGTAATTTATCCTGTAAGTCCTGAGAACATCCTCTCTGTTTCCTGCAAACATGGGGAAGGTAAAACCGAGTTCCTCCTTGTATGCCCTGACAAGTTCCTTGTCCTTTGCCATTACATTGATTCCAATGATTCTTAGTTTTTCCCTGCTAAATTTCTTTTCTGCCCTCTTAAGTAGTGCAATTATCTGGGTACAGTAATGGCATGCATTATGAGTGAAATAGATGATTGTGGCCCTGTCAATAAGTGTGCCGAAGTCCACCTCCCTGTTATTCTCGTCAAGTAACCTGAATGTTGGCACAGGTCTTCCCACCCCTACACCCTCAGAGGCGTGAATATATGAACTGGGGATTGCGATGAAAAAAACTACAATTATAAATATCCCTATACGTCTCATCATTTTTTCCCTCATTTATGTCTCAATCCCTATCAGTTCGTATCTGATCCTGTTTCTATAGTTATGTCCGTATATTACGGGCAGTCCTCCGGCCTCGATATAGGTATATGCAAAGGTGTTGATAATACCTTTTTGTGGGGGGCTGAGAGTGAGACCTCTGCCCGTTGAAACCTTTATCCTGTTTGGAACCAGTCTACCGAAGTAGTACTCCCTGAGATCCGGTCTCCTTTTGGCTTCTGAGACATCCACCGGAAACCATCTGCCCTGTCCGACATAGAACCTCACCCAGCTGTGGGCGTTGATACAGTCAGCCTCGAATTCTCCCCTTTTCTTTATTTCCGAAGGATATGGAAATGCTATTCCCTGCTCCCATCTCACAGGAATAGACCTGAGCATCATCATGCTCCGGAACAGTGCATGGAACTCATCACACCTTCCCAGACCTTCTTCAAAGGTAATTGTGCTTACCCCCCTGCCACAGATCTCATGTATGTACTTGAGTCTTGAGATTATGGCATCGTATATCTTTCTGCCCACCCTTACAGGGTCTCTTTCATCACCAACCAGCCTGCTTACAAACTCAGTAATACGCGCATCCCATCTCTCCCATTCGGATGGCCTGAGATACCTCTGAGGGTCCGCATCCCTGTCCTCTATAATGCCAGAGGCTTTCCTTCTGAATCTGAACCTCATGGTTATGCTGTCGCCCTTGCGCAGGTAATCTGTTCTGAAAAAGAGCATTCTGTTTCCCGTGCCCTTGTCCTCCATAATCTCATAGGGTAGTCTCGATTCGATCTTCATCCCCTGTATCTCCTGCTCGGCATCGGTATATGGAAGAGGGATCCATATCTTGATATCCTTTCTTTTGGGTGGATTCAGTATTTCTGTAATATAGGTTACGTTAAGACTGACAGCCTTTACAGCGCTGTCATCTATTGTATCTGCATGAACAAACCTTTCCCCCACAAGTAAATATCCCGAAAGCAGTAACGAGTTTTTAAGAAAATCCCTTCTGCTGAGCATTGCCTTTAGTTGCCTCCTTCAGCATTATTGACTATCTAACCTCTCCGTACACCGTAAGAATCACAGAGTTATTGTCGGGATCGTTTGTAACCACCTCAAAGGACTTGCTTATCCTTCCTGACATATCCGAGGTATCAACCGTTACCATTACCTTCCCTTTCTCTCCTGGTGCTATCTCTGTCGAACTGACAGAGATTGTCGTTGCCTTTTTTCAAGAAGGTGTTAGTTCCGTAATCTTGAGAATTGCATTACCCTTGTTAACAAATTCGAATTCATGTCTGACAATCTCACCTTTTCTCACCGAGCCAAAATCAAACACCCTTTCGTTAAAACTGATAGAGGGTTTAGCCGGTACAACCTCTCCGTGCAATGAAAGAATGATCATCCTCCTTTTCGGATCATTCGTCCACACCTCTACGCTTTTAAGTGCCTTACCTGGTCTTCCTTTGGAGTTAAAAACAACCGTAATCTTACCTTTGCCTCCTGGAGGAATCTCTACCGAACTGGCAGAGGCAGAGGTACATGCCCTTCAGGCTGGTATGAGATCCAGAATCCTGAGGACACCACTACCCTCGTTAACAAATCCAAAATCATGACTTACAATTTCACCTTCACTGATAGTGCCGAATGAATACCTTGTATTTTCAAAACTGATAGAAGGAGCGGCTTCTGTCTTTTTTGCTTCTTGGCTCCCAATATCGATTTCTATCTCCTTCACCTCACCAGGGCGTATTCTGATTTTTCTGTCTTTAAAACCAGCACCCTCATGCCAGAGCCTCAGGATATACTCACCCGGTGGTATGTTGTCGATCACAAATCTGCCCTGTTCGTCTGTTACCGTTGCATATGGATGATCAAAGACAAAGATATATCCCCTCATCCAGGTATGTGTATTGGATGTTATCCGCACAAAGCCTGTCTTGTCGGTGAACCTGTGGTATCTCTTTATTGGTCTTTCTATCTCCTGGCCTTTTTTCGGAAAGGCGAGGTTATAGATTGTGGCTCCGTTTGCAAGGGGTCTTTTCGAAACCTCCTTGTGGTACTTAAGGCCGAGTTTCAACTGAAGTGTGTGTAGCAGGGGATCCTCGTTTCTGAATCTGTACTTTCCACCTACAAACCCCACACTCACAAGCGGTTCTATTCTGCAGTTACTGATGGTAATGTTTACGGTATCAATCGGTATCCTCTTTCCCTTGTCTACTCCCTCAAGCCATACAACCACATTCTTTACCTTCCGATCAGAGACAATATATTTATCTATTGACTGTTTTTCACCACACACCTCGGTGTCCCTGTCAATACGTACTGACTCCGCAGAAGGAACAGTACCATTGAAGACCACTACACCCCTGATGGTTGCACCCTCTTTCACCTGCACAGTCTCATAGGCATGGGTATCACCTGACGAAAACATCAAGAGCATTAACACAGCCATTATAAATATCCTTGTCATTATCTCTACCTCCTGTTGTGTTATCCGTGATATTTCTTTTTAAAGAAGTAATAACCACCTACAAGGGGTGTTACGATCCATCCAAGACTGACAAACAAAAGCATGGGCAAACCCACATATTCTGGAAACTCCACCGAAGCAAGTCCCAGGAACACCCTGAATTCGCCTATGGAAACAAAGTTCATTATCCTGTATACATCAACGGGATTAAACATCAGAAGCAATGAAAAGACCCCCATTCCTATCTCACCCTTTGTCAGCAAGATAAGCCCTACAAGTCCCAGATCATAAAGTATCGTAAACAGTAGCCATATCAACACGGTAAAGGCGATCACCTTTGTTCTCTCATAAAAGGCTATCGAGACAAGGAAGGAGATACTCAGAAATACAATCCCGAGTATCAGGGAGTTGGCTATAAATCTCAGGAACACACCAAGGGCCTCCATCCCTGACTTTATCAATAAAACTCCTCCTGCCAGACAGAGACCCGACACCGTGGCAATCCCCAAGGCTATCACAAGCCCTGAGAATTTTCCGAGTATAAACTCACCAACTGATACAGGTGAGGCAAGCAGTATCTCCAGAGTGCCCCTCTCCCTTTCATCCGCAATGATTCCTCCTCCAAGGGTCAGTGCAATTATGGGAATAAAAAATGTAACCAGACTGGTAAGGCTTGCCACGGTAGCATCAAGTCGCCTGAATCCTGCAATTCCGGCAGGCGCACTACCAAAATAGGCAATAACAATAGTTAACAATGCAAAACTTCCTGCCACTACCAGGACCCACCTGCTTCTGAGTTTATCAGAGAGTTCCTTTATGGCTATAGCCCTTATTGCCTCAGTGAATGCCAAAGAACACCTCCTCAAGATTCGGTTCTCTTATTGAAAGGTCTGTAAATCTGTCCTTCTCGCTCATCATGGCAGAGAGCATCCTGATCTTGGACTCAGCAGGTATACGGGCAAGCAGATAACCATTTCTGTACATTAAATCGGTGGCTCCCACACTCTTGAGGATCTCTTCTAAGAGGGGATCTTTCTGTTTCAGGGTTATTGAGACCCTCAAGGGAAGATTCAGTTTGTGATAGAGCTCCTCTAAGCTACCTATAGCCCTGAGTGTACCATTCTTTATTACCGCCACCCTGTCTGTCCTGTCTTCTATCTCCGCCAGGATATGAGAGGAAAGAACCACTGTAAGAGTTTTTCTCTCCCTCACCTCGTCCAGTATCCCGTAGAACTCCATCGTACCCACCGGATCAAGCCCTGATGTGGGCTCATCCAGTATCAATATGTCAGGCTCATTCAGCAGTGCCTGTGCAAGGTTGAGCCTCTGACGCATACCCTTGGAGTAACCTCCAACCTTTCTTTTAAGCACATTCTCCGGAATAATCCTTTTTACAAACTCACCGACACTGCCACCCTTCAGCCTGGCAAAAAACCTCAATGTCTCCAGGCCTGTCAGATTGTCATAAAAGGAGACCCTCTCGGGCATATAACCGATCCTCCTGCGGAATTCCCTCCAGTCTCTCTCTGTCAACTCCTTACCATTGACCAACACCCTTCCGGAGGATGGCTTTAGAATTCCTAACATTATTTTTAGCAGGGTTGACTTTCCCGAACCATTGGGCCCCACAAGACCTAAAATCTCACCCTCTTTCACCTGCATGCTGACAGATTCTACCGCCTTTATCTCACCGTAAAACTTTGTTATCCCTTCAAGGGTCAGCATCAGTAAACACCTCCTGGAAGATGCGGCAGCTTCTCTATATCGCCGTAATAACGTTCGGCACTGTATGGATACCTCTGTCTTAACTGTTTCCATCGGGTATGAAATGGTTTCATGGCCGGTTTTCTGTCAACAATTTTGGGAACACTTATTACTGGAAACTGTTTTTCAAGCACCCAGAGTATCTGAAGAGCCGGACTCGTAAACAATACCTTTGACATGGGGTATCTCCACAGGATGTAGTCCACAACAGTATTGGACTCATAGGGAAAGTCACCCACACCATCACCTGTCATATCCCAGCCGATGTAGTCGCTCCAGTAATTTTCATCCCAGTACTGGTCCCGCCCTGCCACAAACTTGACCTGTACTTCGTTATTTATAAATGTATTGCCTTTGATCTCGTTATCCTCGGAGCCTCCCCAGTTATGTATTCCAAGCTGGTTGTTCATAATGAGATTGGAACTGAGGGTATTGAAAACAGAGTTGTACAGGAATATTCCCTTTGTGTTTCCTATAACGATGTTATCGGTTATCTCGCTCCTTACCGCCTGCAGTAGCAGAATCCCGTGGGTCTGGTTTCCGCAGGAAATGTTGTTCTTCACCTCAGACCGCTTTGTATACATTATTGCAAGGCCGACCAGATTTCCAAAGGCCCTGTTCCGACTGAACTCTCCCCTGTCCACCCACATGGTGTGGATTGAATAACGTGAGTTTCTTATCTCATTGTCTGTTACCGTTGAATCGTGACATACCTCCATGTATATTCCGTCCCGGCAGTAGTCCAATCTGTTTCCTGTTACATGGGCCCTCTTCGTACCCGTAAGATTTATGCAGTTACCTCTCTTTTCCCTTGAAAGTTCTTTTAACCCCACAACAACGTTGTTCTCAATCACAATGTCCTTTCCCATGATGTTCCATATCCCGAACATCACCCTTTCCATGCGGTTGTTCCTTACAACCACTCCCTCTGCACCTTTCTTGATAAATATGGCTGTATCGGTCGACGAAAGCCCTGATGTATCCTCATATTTGAGGGTAAAGCCTTCCATAACCACACCTGAACCGCTTATCTCTACAATGTTGCCATCCGGAGCAGTGATAACAGGGTTGTCAATACCTTTTAAAAAGACAGCCCTGTCTATCCTGAGCCTTTCTCTGTAGATACCGGGTCTCACCTCAATGGTATCTCCGTCAGCCGCCATTGCCACCGCCTCTGAGATGGTTTTGGTATCAACACCCACAATCAATCTCTTCGCATCTGCCTGATGGGAAAAGAACAAGAGAAATATTCCGACAGAAACTGCTAACATTCCCGCAACTGTACCGCCACCTGTATCTGAAAATACTTCACTGTCTTTCTTTTTCTTCCTTTTCAACAGCACAGGACAGAGTTCCTCGTCCCAGAAATTGGCCTGACAGTCAAGACAATAGAGGCACTCCCTTGTGTTAATGCTTCCCTCCGGCATCACCGCCTGAGGGGTACATGTTTTTTCGCATATCTTGCATTTGCCGCAGAGGTCATATCTCTTAAGTTTTACAAGGGGTATTCCTCTGAGGAATGAGGGTATTGACAGGGCAGCACCAAGTGGGCACAGGTAACGACAAAATGCCCTGTACAGTAGCACTGAACCCACGGTAAGTATCATGAAGTAAAGAACAAAGTACCACTGCCTGTTCAGCCTGAGGACAAAGGTTCTGAAGGGCTCCACCTCTGTCATGTATTCGGAAAGGATAAAACTCATAAACGATACAGCCACTATCGTCAGAAAAATAAAATACTTGAGATAGAGCAATCTCTGGTGAACCCTTTCAGGCAGTTTAATTCTGAATTTAGGAAATATCCTTTCATAGATCTTATTCAACAGCTCAAGCATTGCTCCGTAAGGGCAGAGCCATCCACAGAAGACTCCTCTGCCCCAGATAAAAAGCGTGACAAAGATAAACACAAAGGAGAGGAAAATAAACGGCTCGAGCAGAAAAAGTCCTACCGGGAACTTCAGTTCCTTCAACGAGTTAAGGATAATGATTATATTGGTGGTTGTCGGCTGTGCCTTGAGCAGAATACCTACATATACAAAAGAGACTGTCAGTACTCCGTACTTGATCAGATTCAGAAGAGCCCTCTTTTTCGAAAGCCTGTCTCTCAACAGGATTATCACAATTATAAGTAACAGGAAACAGAAAAAGACGGTGATATGCAGGGCCTTCTGCTGCCAGACCTGCACCCATAGCGGTTTTTCAAGAATCTGCCCAAGGCTGTTCATCTTTACTCCAAAAACCTCTCAGGTAATCTATACTCGGCACCGAAGGACTTGAACTCCTTCTTTGCACCTATCCTGAACGGGAGAATGAGATTGAACCTGAAGGGACTGGTCTGATCAAACTCCGCATCTCTGACAATAAAAACACCACCCTCTCTTATATCGGGAGCGCCTGTGGCCTTTATCTCCGTTACTATCCTGTAGTCCCTGTCCCTGAAAACAAAGACCCTGTCCTGCTGTTCTATGTTGAACCTGTCGAAGACACCTCCCCTGGCATAGCCTGAACCCTTGAACGATCCCTTTCCCCTTGCAAAAACAACGATCGCAGAGCCTCCATTTTTAAGCCTCTTCATGATGTCACTGTACAACCTGTCACCGAGCAGACTTCTTCCAATCGAAGGAGGTGTCACCACTGCGAAGTAAAGATCAAGATAAACCTCCTTGCTCTTCATTCCCAGGGACTCCGATGTCACTCTGAGATTCCTGACAGCACCGGACTCCAGTAACTCCTTCCATGTAAGACGTCTGAATTTTGTACTTATCTTTCCTCTCTTTTTCTTGGCAAACTGCATCATCCCTGTTACTGCGGCAACTTTTCTGGCACTTCCAAGGATTATTGCATTCTGTACCACTGCGGTGACTGTTGCTCCCGTGATTGCATCCATGGATATCTGTTTTCCTACGGTAAGTTCTTCTTTTATGCTCCTTCCCTTGTATTGTTTCATGAAATCCTGATAGTTCTTCTCTTTCAATCCTATCAGCACTATCGGTTCAGAGTGAAAGATAATCTTCACTCCAGTAAGTCTGCCTTCCGTATCCATACCTATCAGTGTCTCCATATGTTTGCCAGAGTATCCAACAAGTTTCTTTGTCCACTCCTTTGACAGGAACACATATCCAACCAGTCTGTTCCCTCTGTAGCCCTCCCAGTAACCGTCCTTCTTTTCAAACCTGTCAGCCTCCAGCACATCGGTCAGTTTGTATTTATACCTGTGTTCGAAAAACTCCCACTGGCTGTATCCTTTAACAGGGGCGAGCATGACAAACAAAAATATTAAGATAATCAGTCTTTTCATATCCTCTCCTTCACACAAAATTTATTTGTTAGAAAGCCCCCTGTTTCAAACAGGGGGCAGATATTTTTTTATGGTTCCACAATTAATCTCATTCTCATTTCCAGATGCAGGGCATGACAGAAGTTTGTACAGTAAACCCAGAAAACTCCGACCTTATCTGCAGTGAAGGTGACGGATTTTGTCTGGAACGGACCGATGACAAAGTTGATGTTATAGTTTGAGATGGCAACTCCGTGGGACAGGTCGGATATTTCGTCATGATTGGTAACAATTAGAGTGACCCTGTCTCCCTTCTTAAGCCTCACCTCCTGCAGTCCGTATACAGGCGCATTGGAGGTCATTCTTATGATCACATTCTTACCGTTTCTCTTTACACCGCTTTCGGTTACTGCAAGGGGATGCTCGAACATGTCGTAACGGTCTTTCACATTCGGCTCTACAATGTCTCTCCTGACGATTATGCAATCATGGGGTTCCATGTAGGCCGGGCTGTCATGGACAAGCCTTAATTTCTTGCCGCTTATGTCAATAAGCTGATCATTCTCCGCCTTAACAGGACCTGCATTCAGGAATCGGTCTTTCGAAAATTTGTTCAAAGAGACAAGCCACTTACCATCTGCCTCTTTTGTTTCAGCCATTGATGCCATGATATGTCCCACCTGGTAGTGGATATCGAGGACATCAATGATGTATTCCTTCTTTTTCTTCTCTTCCTCACCCTTCTTCTCTGCCTCTATTGCCTTCTGGATGTTCCACTTGACATTGGTACTGTCAATGAAAACCGAGGTGTAGGCATTACCCCTTCCGTCAAAGGTGGTATGAAGTGGTCCAAGTCCTATCTCAGGCTGAGCCACTATGCACTCCTCGGGTTTTATCTTTCCTTCAAAGGCAAGATCGATCAGATCAAGATCAACGACTGTACAGGTGGGTGATACCTTTCCTGAGCAGATAGCATATTTACCATCAGGTGAGACATTTATACCATGGGGGTTCTTTGGTACCGGAATCCTGAGAACTATATCGGAATGTCCCTTCCTGCCGTCAATTACCTTTACTCCGTTTATACGTGTATAATTGCCTTTTCTCAGAGCCTCCTTTATCCTGCCCCAGTGGAAAACCAGCATGTAGTCATAATCTGAGGCAAGCATCTCCGAAATGGTAACGCCCTTTTCGGTATTATATGAGGTTGTCATTGAATACTTGCCTTTATAGTCTGTTGCTGCCAGGTCCATATTCTCATCAACCAGTACCTGACATACTATAGACATACGCTCTGCATCTATTATGGTATGCAGACCATAGTACTGTTTAGGCTTGGTAAAGGCACTGGCATTTGTCTCGTCATTAGGAACAGGTACCTGGAACTCAGAGTTTGCCACAACCCATTCTGTCTTTGGATATCTCTGGGGGAATAGTCCATGAAGCCCCTGGACGTTTGGTATGTCCACAATGGCATCCACTTCCATGTAGTCGATCCTGATCCTTGCAACCCTGTTATTCAGTTTGTCATTAACAAAGAGATACCGTCCGTCATAAGTTCCGTTTTTGTAAGAACCATGGACATGGTGGGTATCACCGGTATATCTGCCTCTCAGGAGCTTTTTACTTTCATTGGTTATACCCCATCCAGTGGCAACATCCATGTTAAAAACAGGTATCCTTTTAATCTCCCTCATTGACGGCACACCGATGACTCTCACCTCACCGGAATGCCCGCCGCTCCAGAATCCGTAGTAATCATCCAGTTCACCGGGCTTTACCTCATTGCTTTGATGTCCCCTTCTTCTGGAGTCCTTCTCTGTCCTCGCAAGAAGTGTTTCTTTCGGTATGAGAACCCCTGATCCTGCCGCTATACCCGCTGCACCCAAAATCTGAAGAAAATTTCTTCTGTTAAATTTGACTTTATCAGACATCTTTGACCTCCTCATCCATAATTTTTCTTTATGATTACTTACATCTCTTTTTGACATCCTTAAGCCTCTTCATCAGTTTGAGCGTGTATGAAACAAGATGCCATCTCTGCTCCTCGGTCATCGAATCCTCATAGGAGGGCATGCCGGTTCCGTCAAGACCTGTGGTATAGGCAGCGTAGATATTCTCCGGAGCAAATCCCATCTTTGTAGCACCAGTTGTAAAGTCAAAGGGCAGAATCGGGTCTCCCCAGTCATCCTTGATCTTGTCAGCTTTGGGACCGTCACCCTTTCCTTCCCATCCATGACACTCCCAGCATTTCATATCCTTCCAGAGTTTCTTTCCTTTTGCAACCGACTCAGGACATCCCACCCAATCAGGCTTTTTAATGGTAATCGGATCACAGGGTTCCTCTTCTTCCCATCTTATTGAGAAGGTCTTTATATACTCGATCACAGCCTTTCTCTCCTTAAGTGACAGATCAGCCTGGGATGGCATATATGACCTTGGAATTCCGTAAGTCACTACCCTGAGAAGGTCATCATCCGTTGGCAGGCAGCCCGTAGGGGTAGTCCGGAATTTAAATACACCCACTGTAAAGTCTCTTGGATAAATGTTCCAGACCATTCCCCTCTTCTCGAATCGGTGTATAATTCCAATAAGACCCTTTCCGTCACCCTTAGGTCCGTGACATATGACACAGCGGCTGTTGTATACCTTCTTTCCAAGTTCGATGATATCGTCCTCAGCGCCTCGACTTAATTCTGTCTGAATGAATATTAACGAGATGATCAGGAACAGAAGACAGAAGGCTTTTAAGAAGCCTTTCCTTTTCCCTGTTGTTGGTCCTTCCATTTTTCACTTCCTCCCTTCTTTAAAATCTTTGTTTGTTCCTAAAATACTCAAGAAAAGCATTATCAAGTTTTTTCTTCATCCATACTTACCCCCTTACATCCGAGTACTTTATGAGGCAACGCCTCTATATGTTCCATCCCTCATATTTCTGATGTCTGGAGATAAAGACACTGCAGGGTGAATATCTCAAAACATTCTCTGCCGTTGCACCGATATCCATTCCTTCAATGTAGTGTCTTCCTGTTCTACCGACAAAGATCATATCAGCGCCAACCTCACTGGCATACTCACATATCTTTTTATATACAGCCCCTTCCAGGACCTTTTTTGCAGCGATACGGTTGTCTTTGTCACTAACCGGTCCCCATTCTAAATGGAGGCCCGGCTGATTACCGAAGACCTCCTGTTCTGCTCTGTCCAGTATCATCCGTCCAACCTGTGAAAGCCCCCTGTCAATGAATTGATCATGAAGCCTCTCCTGCTCCTTTGAATTAAAGGAAAACCCCTCATTATTAATTACCGAATCCTTCAGACGCTGGAAGATATCTCTGTGAAGTTTCGAGTCAAAGATATAGACAAGATGCAATTCCGCATCCAGCCTCTCAGCAAAGAGTCTGGCCTTCCTGAGGGCCTCAACGGCTGAAGCGCTACCGTCAAGTCCTACAACAATCCTTGACCTGCTGAGATTTGTCGAACCTTTGACAACAAGGAAATCCCTGTCGCAGCTTCTCAGCACCCTCAGACAGACACTTCCCAGAAAACCGTCACCGTTTTGGTTAAATCCTGATGCACCGATAATCACAAGATCACCGTCTGTCTCTGATATCAGTTCGACAACTGCCTTGTAGTTTTTACCCTCTTTTACAAGGGGGGTGAACGTCACACCTGACTCTTTAAAGGTCTTCTCAAGGGGTTTCAGATAGGAAAGGGATATTTTCTCCATCCCAACATTGATGAGACTGTTATGAAGTTTTCTCTGTCTCTGTAAGACCTCTTCCCGTTGATACTTTTCAGGCAGTATGGGTTCCATGATCCTGAAGGCACCTTCATGCATGAAGGCATTGTAACCGTGGATACCCACAACCTCTGCATCGAATATCCTTGCAATGGCAAGGGTAACATCGGATGCTTGCAGGGACAGATCACTATTGTCGAAGCAGAGAATTATCTTTTCTATTTTTCTCATTGCCTCTTTCTCCCCGTACTCGAAGAATACATTTCTTCAACAAAAGATTGCAGTAACTTTTGTCACTTTACGAACAACTTTTTTATACTGTCTATGAATTCCGATGTTATAACCCGTATATTATTCTGTTTTGCCCTTTCCTCGATTATTCTTATTACCATTCTCTTCATAAAAAGAGGCACCTTTGTTATTCTTTCTTTTGCCTCGTCATCCCACAGAAGTTCGGATTCAAACTCTTTATTGAGGAAGAGCTCTGCCCTGCCCTTGGGCTCGTAGTCACATAATGAATCCTCTTCCAGGATGTCACCTTTTTCAACAAGGGCTCTTGCTCTGCATCCGCCGCAAATTTCACTGTATTCACAGATTCCGCATCTGCCCCTGTAGCGGCCCTCACGGAGAATCTTCAATTCCTTTGCATGTTCCCATATGGTGGTTAATGACTGCTCCTTTATATTCCCTATGTTCAGGGACATATACGGACAGGGGGTAACATTTCCTTCGGGATCTATGCGTATATAAGATCTGCCTGCCATACACCCTCTTGTACCTGCAGAAATTGGAAACCCTTTTTCATAAAGGGTCCTGTAAACATGAGGAGCACATCTGGCTCTTACCATGATTTTCTTTTCCTTCATTGCCAGTTCTGCTATCCTCTCCAATGCCCTGGCGTAGTTTCTTGTGGATATCTCCGTCCTCATTGCCCTGCCTGTACAGACAAGAAAGAAAAAGTTTACCGCCTTTGCTCCAAGCTCGATTCCCGTCAGAACAAATTTATCTATCTCTTCCCAGTTGCTGTCTGTAAGTGTGACATCTATCTGTGTTTCAATCCCTACCCGTTTGGCTGACCTCAATGCATTTATAGACATCTCCCATGTACCCTTCATCCCACGGAAGCTATCATGATACTCCGGGAGTGTTGAATCAATACTTATTCCTATTCCCTTCAACCCTGCCTTCTTCAATGCCATGAGTCGTTCTTCAGTAAGCAGTGTACCGTTTGAGCCCATTACCGTAATAAAACCCGACTCAGAGGCATACTCTACTATCTCAAAGATATCCTCTCTCAGCATCGGCTCCCCTCCGCTCAGTACAAGCATCATCCTGTTATTCAGATAGGAGAGCTCGTCAATGACGAATCTGGCCTCCCGAGGAGTGAGTTCATAAGGGCTTTCCTGATCTGCGTCTATATAGCAATGGGGACAGGATAGGTTACATTTGCTGGTCAGATTCCAGGAGACGATATATGGTACTTCATCAATGTTATGATCCTTACGGGATATCAAAATTTACCTCTTCACTTGCCTGTGGAGTCTATCTCCGGGTCTGGATAAAGTTTAAGCTACTTTTTGGAGAAATGCAGTAACTTTAGTCACTTCGTTGACAGGACTTGCATAATATAAAAATAATGTAGAAATAGAGGAGGGCTTTGGGACCGATGAGGGACTAAATCCTGAATGCCGGATCTCTCCTGATGAGGTGGCTCTCAAGCATACCCCTGTGTATCTTGAACCCTCTAACATTACTCTGAACAATCACTCCTTCCCTCTTGAGCCTCGACATGGTTCTGGAGACCACCTCTCTTACAGTACCAACCATTGATGCAATATCCTGATGTGTAAGTGAAAGAGGAACAATATCCTCCTCAACAGATACCTCATCAACGAGCTGTTGTAGTTTCAGGATTATCCTTTGCTCCACATCCCTGAAGGCAAGATCCTCTATCAGGCTTAAAAGCTGTTTTATTCCGTTGGAGAGACTTTCCAGGATCTTCAAACCTATACCGCCTATCTCGGCACTTAGTATCTCCCTGAATTTATCCAGAGGCAAAGTGATAACAGAGGAGTCTTCCATGGCTACAGCATTTATAATATGCAGCCCTTCGTCAAAAAGTGACTCGCAACAGATGTAGTCCATGGAATTCACTACCCTTATAATCAACTCCCTACCCTCAGGTGATGTCTTATACAGTTTGATTCTGCCCTCTTTGAGGATGTAACAGTGTCTTATCGGTTCGAGTTCTTCAAATAAAATATAGCCCTGTGGGATATCTCTTAGCCGGGCAATGCTGGCCAGCTTAATGAGAGTATCCTCGTTAAGACAAGACAGATGCGGTAGAACCTTTAGATCTTTAATTATTTCCTGGTTCATATTTCTCCCCGTACCGAAAGCTCTCCAAATTTTGTGCCTATTTATAGAATGACCAGGCCGTTGTCATCTGAAACGTTCCTCTTTTCGAAGCAGCAAAAATGGAAATTTTTTAACTCATTGATTCTAAAAGATTTATCTTATACGAGTTAACGACAGATCCCTGCATATGCATACCCATGGCAGATAAAATGATGGAGGGGGTGAATAGGCTAACTGTGACAGGATTGTCTCATCAAAGGAATAATAAAACGAGAGAGCCTACTGAAAGATATAGTAAAGCATGGTGAGACACCAATGTCTCTTTTGAGACAGTTATGTCTCAGTTTCACTTTGAGGGCTTAGCCCGTATCTTTTGATAAGTCGGTGTATTGTCCTTCTGTTAATTCCTGCCTTCTCGGCAGCGCGGGATATATTCCATGATGTGCTTTTCAGGAGATTTGTGAGATAGTCCTTTTCAAACATAGCAATCCAAGCCTTCTTTGCATCTTTATAGGAGAGATTCTTTGAGGCCAAGGCCCCGGGCATCATACAGACCTCTCTCGGTATATCCCTTAAACTGATTCTGTCGCCATCACAGAGTATGACAGCCCTTTCCATAACATTCTGTAATTCTCTAACATTACCAGGCCAGGCATAATTCTCCAGTACCTCCATGGCATCCGGGGAGATTCCCCTTATATCCTTTTCATACATGAGTGCGAATTTCTGGAGAAAATGAAGAGCAAGAGCCGGGATATCTCCTTTCCTGTCTCTAAGAGGCGGAACATTTATATGAATAACATTAAGACGGTAGTACAGGTCATCCCTGAAGGTCCCTTCGGAGACATTCTTTTTAATATCCCTGTTTGTTGCTGATATTATCCTGACATCAATGGATATAAATCTGTTACTGCCAAGGGGTCTTACCTGTCTTTCCTGAATCACCCTTAAGAGTTTTGCCTGCATTGGAAGTGGTATCTCACCCACCTCATCAAGAAAGAGAGTGCCTCCCTGAGCAGCCTCGAAAAGACCGGTTCTGGAGGTATTTGCACCTGTAAAGGCGCCTTTTTCGTATCCGAAGAGTTCGCTCTCAAGGAGATTATCCGGAATAGCTGCACAATCAACGGGTATAAAGGGCTTTTCAGCTCTGGAGCTTTTAGAGTGGATTATCCTTGCAATCAACTCCTTTCCTGTTCCGCTTTCTCCTGTAATAAGAACGTTTGCATCGGTCTGAGAAACACGGTCTATCACTTTTAAGATTTCATGCATTGCATGGCTGTTAGTGATTATCCTGTTTGGTGATGATTTCCTCAGTTGTTCCTTCAGTCTCCTGTTTTCGTCCGATAGCATTTTCTGTTTCAAAGCCCTCTCTATAACGATGCTGAGTTGGTCCGAGGTAAAAGGCTTTGCTATAAAATCAAAGGCACCCTCCTTTATGGCCTTAACAGTGGTGGGAATATCCGCAAATGCTGTTATGAGGACCACAGGGATGTCTGCGTTAAACTCCCTGACTGCCTTAAGAACATCGAAACCATTCTTGCTCGGCATTCTTAGATCGGTTAGGATTACATCCGGTGAGATAATTCTTAATCTCTCAATAGCCTTCAGACTGTCACTTTCCGTAATACAGGTATATCCGAGTCTTTTCAGGATCCTCGAATAATTCTCGAGCATTTCTATGTCATCTTCTATGATGAAAATCTTTCCCGAAGGCATACACTCAGTTCTCCGCTGTGTTGTTGTCCTTTTTCACAGGCAAAAACACGGTAAATACGCTGCCATTGTTTACTCTGCTCTTCACCCTGATTTCCCCTCCATGACTCTTGATTATTCCATAACATATGGACAGCCCCAGCCCCGATCCTTTGCCCAGTTTCTTTGTTGTGAAGAAGGGATCAAATATCCTGTGCAGATTCTCTTCCGAGATCCCCTCACCTTCATCCCTTATACTGAGCTCAAGAAAGCCCTGTCTCTCATCTGAAACCACGGCATCTATATAAATATTTCCTCCTTCAGGCATGGCATCTATTGCATTTGATATCAGATTTATGAATACCTGTTCCAGTCTATCGGTGTCACCATGTATGGCAGGGATGGAAGGGGGAATATTGATATGTACAGAACAATTGTTTCTTCTGAGATCCTCATAAAGAACATCTACAACCCTTTTGATCAGGGGTCTTATATCCGCATACTCTAATTTTACGGGATGATGTCTTGAGAAGATGAGGAGATCCTGCACAATGGATGAAACCTTTGCGGCGTTTGAATAGATGACATCAAGGTCTTTCAGAACACCGGCGGGCAAGGCGAGTTCGTCTGCCTCCATTTTAAGACATTCAATCCTGTTGAGGATTATACTTATCGGGTTATTGATCTCATGGCACAGGCCAGCGGAAAGCACTCCTGTGGCAGCAAGCTTTTCTGATTGAATCAGTCTCTGCTGGGTATCCTCCAACTCCTCTAGCTTCTTTTTAAGCATTTCATTGAGAATGCTTATCTTCTGGTAAGCCCGTTCAATCTCCGCCTTTTCATTTCTCAATTTCTCAAACAGACGATCTCTGTGAATAGCTGCTGCAGCTTGGTTTGTTATGGAAAGGAGCACATTCAGTTCATCCTGGTCCAATACCCTTTCTGGCTTAAAAGTAACGGAAAGCACTCCGTGGATATCGCTACCCGTTGCCATGGGAATACAGACATGAGACAGGGATTTGTCGTCAGAAATCTTACGGTTCGGACAGACTGTTTCAGCACAGGCGATATACGCAAGGCAATCCCTTAAGGCAACACAGGCCTCAATAGTTGAGTTGATATGCAAATCAGGATTCGTTCCATCTGATGTTTTGAAGAAGACAGGTTCAAGACCTTTGTTCTCACCAATCATGTATATGCAGCATATCTGAGGATGATAAAGATTATATATCTCCTCAACCACAGTTGATAACGTCTGAGTAAGATTAATGGGAAGAAAGCCTATAATATTACTAAGCTTAATAACGGTTGAAAGTGCAGATGTAGTCCACTGCTGCCTGAGGCTGTCCTTCTGCATTCCTGATCTTTCTTTCCTGCCCCTTTCAGGAGTCATTAAAACTTCTTTTAGTTTGGATTAAATTCTTCCACTACCTCTACAACTGCCCTGATATTCTCTATATCAGAATCAATGGGAACCTCACATCCTGAACCAATCGTATAATTGACCCTACCCTTTGCATCAAGGAGACACCTTTTTGCCTCCTCTTTTATCTCTGACGGAGTACAGTTTACGAAGCAGTAGGGTTTAATGTTTCCGTTCAGAGCAATACCACCGCCAAGTTCAAATGCTTCGGAAAGGGAAACAACATAATCTACAGTGGCAATATTTATTCCTGACTCTTTAAAATAAGGCAGTATCTTCTTTGTGTTTCCTGCAATGCTTATCCAGAAAATCTGAGAACCCTCTGCATTAAATGCCTCGTACATCCTTCTCAGTCGCGGCACCTCATATTGAATAAAGAACTGAGGTGGAATGACAAGAGGCGAGGCAACAGGATCGAATACCACATGACAATGGGCCCCGGCCCTGATAAGGGCTTTACCATAATCTATGACAACTCTTTCAGCAAAATCCAGGACCTGATTTATACCATCTGGATCATCAACCATCTGGAACAGAAAATTCTCAAGTCCCATTATCTGCGCTGCTATACTGATAGGCCCCATAACAGATGCTGCTATGATACATTCATCCTTTACTGTCTCCCGGAGAATCCTGCAGGCATCAAGAAGTACGGGCATCCTGCCATCTTTTGAAGGTTCAGGAAGTTTTATTTCCTTTATATCGTTAGCATCCTTCAGAATATGCTCCTTAACGGTTGGATAGGCATCTTGCTGGTAAACAAGAGGACATCCTATGGCTTCCGCCTCAACAGACAGGTCTGCAAAAGCAAAGAGTATGTCATGACCAATGGCCTTTCTTGCATTTAATTGACTCTCGGCCATCTTCTTTCCATCTGTAACATATTCATATATACTGTATCCGCTGATCTTTGCCGTAACACCAAAGACCTCGGGAACCACAGGGGTTCTATCAGGAATATCTCCCTTTATTGCTGTAAGTAGTCTCTCATAAGAGGTCATGACAATGCCTCGAGTCTAATAGTTTGAGCAATACCTTACTTAATCAGGCTGTCCAATAGACTAAACTTTTATACAGATGTTGTTGAGATAATGCAGGATATCAAAGGCATTTTTCGCAACATAATCCACATTGAGGTCCTTTGTACTGGCCTGCTGCACTGCTGCACCACCTGCGATTACCTTTATATCGTCTCTGCCTTCTTTGGTGAGAAACTTCTTTATTTCTCTTATATAGGGCATTGTCGTTGTCAATAGGCTGCTCACTGCAATATAGCCTGCTCCCTCTTTAATCGCCGTCTTCACAAAATCTATGGCTCTCACATCCTTGCCGATATCTATCACCCTGAAGCCGTTAGCCTTCAGAAGCATCTTTACAACATGTTTCCCCAGTTCATGAATATCTCCTTCTATTGTCCCCAGAATAACGGTCTTCTCAGGAACAGGCTTCACCTGGGACGTCGTTGGTAGATACTTTGCCACAACATTGTCCATCACTGCCATCATGGCCCTGCCAGCAAGCATTATCTCAAGGAGATTAAACTCTTCGTGAGTACATTTTATATTGAGGGAACGTAGGGCTGTGGTCAAACCGTCATGAATGAGACTCTCTATGGTAAGTCCGTTATTGATAAGTTTCTCAGCCAAATCAACGGCCTTTTGCGCCTCGCCATTGACAACAGCCTGAATGAGATTATCTATTTTTACCTCTCTTTCCA
>JALUAR010000266.1 GCA_027050975.1 Thermodesulfovibrio sp. | reverse complement strand
CAAAGAGATGCAGCTCTTCAAGAGGAAAGTTACGTTCCTCCAGTATGGAGACCATCTCCTCTCCCACTTCACCTGTATCACCAACAACGGCAACAACATACATTTCCTTTTTCTTCATCATATTCTTACTCCTCCGGTCAAAATTTGGATAGATATTATATATTGATTAACTATTATAGCATCTACAAACCGTATATTTTCAATTTATTCAATCGATAAGAAATCTTTCCCCTTGCCAGCAGCCTGGTGGTGAAGGTATAATTTCAGGTATGAGAATTGACCGTATCGAACTCGTCGGTTTTAAATCCTTTGCCGAAAAGACCACTTTCACCTTCCATCCAGGCATTACCTGTATTGTTGGTCCCAACGGATGTGGCAAAAGCAATATAGTGGATGCCTTTCGCTGGGTCCTGGGGGAACAATCTGCCAAGACCCTCAGGGGAGAGAGGATGGAGGAGGTTATCTTCAATGGCTCCCAGTCAAGAAAACCCAGAGGTATGGCCGAAGTAACCATGTACATTGCCATACCAGATGACCAGGGAAATGGTAATAAGGGAGAGAGGATCGTTACCGTTACAAGAAGGCTTTACAGATCCGGTGAGAGTGAATACATGATTAACAGGCAGGTATGTCGCCTTAAGGATATAAGGGAGATGTTCCTTGATACCGGTCTGGAAATGAAACGGTATTCCATTATAGAGCAGGGCAGCATCGGTGAACTGATTAATGCAAAGCCACAGGACAGGAGATACCTTATCGAGGAAGTGGCAGGAATAATGAAATACAAGGTCAGAAAGAATGAGGCCATGGCCAAGCTTGAGTCATCAAGACTCAATCTTCAGAGGGTCTCCGATATACTTGCTGAGGTCAAAAGACAGAGGAACTCCCTTGATCGTCAGGCCAAAAAAGCAGCCAGATATAAAAAGCTCCTGGAGGAACTGAAGGAGGTGGAGCTCAGGGTTGCAAGGACAGAGTTTTTGAAGATAAAGGCGGCTCTGGCAGAGCTTGAGGAGAGAATCAACAGACTGAAAACAGAAGAGGCTGAGAAGAGAACTGAACTCACCACAGTGGAGAGCAAGCTCCACCAGAGACGTATCGGAGTGATAGAGAGGGAAAAGGAGCTTGAACAGAGGCTAGCGAAACTGCAGAGGATGGAGCAGGAGATTGCAGAGATGGAGAGAACCTCTGCAGTGCTTAGACGGGATATAGAACATACCACCAATAGTATAGCGACACTTAAAGAGCAAATCAATGAGACTGAGCAGACAATCCAGGAGCGAATCGAACGCCTTGAGGGGCTGAAGGGCAAAGACTCTGACATAAAGGCGGAGATTGATTCTCTGCAAGGAGCCATCACCGAGCAGGAGGATGAGATCCGTTCGGCCGGGCAGGTTATAGCCTCTCTTGAGGAGGAGCTTGCCAGCAAGCGTAAGGAGGTGTTCGTTGCCTCTGACACAATAGGTGGACTGAAGAATACCCTTCACCGACTGGAGGCAACAAAAGAGGGAGTGCTCCGCCGCTTAAGCGCAGCCCGGAGGGAACTGGAAGAGGCCAGACGGAGAACTGGGGAGATAGAGTCAGAACTGGATGCTGTGGAGAAGGAGATTCAGAAAAAACTGAATGTACTGGATGATAAGAAAAAGAAAAGGTCCGAGCTTTCGGAGGAACTTTCTGCCAAAAAAGCTGAACTGTCTGAACTTAGCCAGAGGAAGACCTCATTAAGGGAAGAGGTGATCTCTCTGCAGACCAGGGCAAATGCCTTAATGGAGATGATAAAGGGTAGTAATGAGCAGAAGATGCTTGAGGATGCCGGAGTGCATGTGCTTACGACCCTGTCGGAGATAATAGAGGTTGACCCCAGGTATGAGGTTGCTGTTGAAGCAGCCCTGTCAGAGAGGCTCAAGGGATTTGTCCTCTCCTCACTGGAGGAGTTAAAAAGAGCCGTAGAGGTGATATCTGAAGGTGGATTTTCGAGACAGGTCTTGCTTTTGTCTGACCCTGCCTTTGCAAGTGTCCCGGATGCTCCGCAATTTGATCAGTTAAGACCATTAAGTCCTATTGTAAAAACATCCGATACTTACAGAAAGGTAATTAACTCCCTTTTGAGCGGCTATTACCTTGTAGAGGATGTGGCCAAGGGGCTTGAGACTTTGAAGACCCTTGGAGATAATTCATTCATTAGGCTTGTAACACCGAAGGGAGAGGTTATCGAGCCTGGCGGTGTTGTAGTGGCTGGAAAGGGCTCAGAGATACTCCATATACGCCGTCAACTGAGAGAGATTGAATCATCCGTTAATGAGAAAAACGAACAGATAGGTTCATGTGAGGCTGAAATAGCAGTGGTAACAGCCCGCATAGAGTCAATAAAGGAGATGCTGAAGGCTATAGACGAGGAGATTATATCCAGCGACAGGGAGATATCCCTTCTGAGGGCATCTGCAAAGAGGCATCAGGAGGATATACAGAGGCTGAAGAGCAAAGAGGAGAACCTGAAGATAGAGATTGAACAGTTAGAGACGGAAAAGGATGACATTGACAGGGAACTGTTTCAGAAACAGGGGGCAATTGATCAGGAGACAGAAAGAAAGACCCTGCTGGAGACAGAACTGGAGCATCTCCAGGCAGAGATTAACGATAAAAGGAGTGATCTTGAACTGAAGCGCCAGGCGGTTGCAGAGCTTAAAATACGGATGAAGGGCCTTACCGAGAGGATGAACTCCTTTATAAGAGAGCGTGAAAGCCTTGAGGCAGATATAAGGGATATGGAGATGAAACGGGAGTCCTATATCCAGGAAATCAGAAACAGAGAGAGACTGATAGAGGAAAAGACTCAGGAGGCAGAGCGAATTGAGGTGGGACTAAAGGATGCAGTTACCAGGGCGGAAGAACTCAAAAAAGAGATCAGCCGGATGAGGGACATGCTGCAGGAAATCAAGCAGGGCTTTGTGGAGGATGAGGACAGACTCAAGGCTCTCAGGCAGGAGCTTGACCGTATAGGCAGTGAGTTACATACAGGAGAGCTTTCCTGGACCGAGCAGTCCATGAAGCTTTCCGGACTTAAGGAGTCAATGAGTGAGAAATACCAGATTGATATAGAGGATGATACCTTGCCTGCATCTGCTGAATATGACGAAGACCGTGAGAGGGTGAATCAGTTGAAAGAGAAGATCCAGTCCATGGGGCAGGTAAATCTTGGTGCCCTTGAAGAGTTCAATGAGTTGAATGAGCGGTATGAATTCCTCCAGAGCCAGCATGATGACATTGTCCAGTCCATTACAGAGTTAGAGGAGGCTATCAGGCGGATCAACAGAACCACTAAAAAAATGCTTACCGATGCCTTCGAGGCCCTGAACCGGAAGTTCAATGAGGTCTTCAAACAGCTCTTTGGCGGAGGAAGTGCCGAGTTACGACTGACCGACGAAAACAATATTCTCGAATCAGGTATTGATGTGATTGTTCAACCTCCCGGCAAGAGGCTTCAGAATATAACCCTTCTGTCAGGAGGAGAGAAGGCACTGGCAGCACTCTCTCTGATGTTTGCCGGCTTTCTCCTGAAACCCACTCCTCTTTGTATACTTGATGAGGCTGATGCACCTCTTGATGAGAACAATACTGTCAGATTCCGTGAGATGTTGAAAGAACTGTCAAAGGAGATACAGTTCATCGTTATTACTCACAATAGGATAACCATGGAGGCTGCAGATTACCTCTATGGGGTCACAATGGATGAACCTGGTGTCTCAAAAGTACTTTCAATGGAGTTCGCAGAAGCATAACCTATGGATAAGAGACGGTTTCCACGATTTGAGGTAACTGGAAAGATAGAGGGAGAGGTTATCTTTTCAGCAGCGATTGATATCAGGGATATCAGTCGTGGTGGAGTAAGGTTTAAAACAACCAGGAGACTGAATCCCCATTCCCGATGTACAATCACACTAAACCTGGGAGAGAAAAAGATACGGCTAAAGGGGAGGGTTGTAAGATCGATACTTCAGGGTACCCAGCATATAGATAGCGATGTGGTTCCTATCTATGAGGTGGCAATGGAGTTTTTTGAGATGGATGAGCAGGAGCAGAAGGAGCTTGACAGGATACTCCAGGAACTATCCCATTCTGAAGAGCCACCAGAGAAGGCATAATGAAGGCCCTGTTGTCTCTATTAGGTGATGATAAGGTCAGCACGGAACCCTCGGACCTGATCTGTTATGGCTTTGACTCCTCAAGGATAGAGAAGAGACCAGCCGCCGTAGTCTGGCCCGAGTGTACCGAAGATGTAATCAAGATAACACGCTTTGCCTACGAACAGGAAATCCCTCTTATTCCGCGCGGTGCAGGCACAGCCACAACTGGCTCGGCGGTTCCTCAGGAAGGTGCCATAGTGATAAGCCTTGAGAGGATGGATCGCATCGAGAATATTGACCTCAAAAATCTTACCGTTACTGTCCAACCGGGTGTTATAAACGGCAAACTCCAGAGGGAACTCCTGAGGCTTGGCTATTTTTATCCGCCTGACCCTGCAAGCATGAATTTCTGTAGCATTGGTGGAAATGTTTCTACAAATGCAGGAGGCCCCAGGGCGATTAAATACGGAGTTACAAGAGACTACGTCAGGGCTCTGGAGGCTGTGTTGCCCGATGGAAGGCTGATACGTACCGGTGCCATGACAGCCAAGTCTGTGGTCGGATATGATCTCAAGGATCTTCTGATTGGCTCCGAAGGCACACTGGCTGTGATTACAAAAATAGTTCTATCCTTTTTACCCGAACCGGAAAGCATCATTACCCTGTTAGTAGTTTTCAATGATCTGAAGGCTTCAGGCGAGGCTGTATCAAACATTATTTCGGCAAAGATTATTCCCAGGACTCTGGAGTTTATGGACAGAGATGCCATACGTGCTGTGGAATCATACAGGCCCACAGGGCTTAAGGAGGCGGAGGCCCTTTTGATTATCGAATTAGACGGTGATACCAGAACAGTGCAACATCAGTCAGAGCAGGTGGTAGAGATATGCCATAAACTGGGCGGCTCTGTTACTGTTGCTGAAGATACCCTCTCAAGAGACAAGCTCTGGGAGGCAAGGAGAGCAATATCTCCGGCACTGTTCAGCATTGCTCCCACAAAGATCAACGAGGATGTTGTGGTTCCCCGTGCCAGAATCCCTGATATGCTCCTCTTCCTCAGAAGTCTCTCAGAGGAGACAGGCCTGAGTATAGTCAACTTCGGTCATGCAGGGGATGGAAACATTCATGTAAACATAATGGTAGATGACAAGGATGAGGAGCAGTACAGGAAGGCCCAGGCTCTGGTGAGAAGGATATTTGAGGAGACCCTTAGACTTGGTGGAAGCATCTCCGGTGAGCACGGCATAGGTATTACAAAGGCAGAGTATCTTGATATGGAGATCGGACAGAACGAGATGGACCTGATGAGGGGTATTAAAAAACTGTTTGATCACAAAAATATAATGAATCCAAAGAAGGTGTTGCTGTGATTGCACTGTTGCCATCACTTCTTTTTTTGATTGGCATAAAGTTTCGGACCTTTTTCATTGTTGCAATTGTTGTGCAGGGTACTTATATAGTCTCAAGGGGGCTTTACCTTGACCGTCTGCCCCTTGTGGGGCTTCATGACACGCTTATATTTCTTTCCTTTTCCACTGCAGTGTTTGCACTCCCCTTTGTTAACAGGATCAGGGAATCAGGTCTTTTCCTGAAGACAATAAGTGCCATTGCCATGCTTTTCAACCTTGCCGGTGCATTGGCTCACAGAACGAATGCTCCCTTACCACCTGTGCTCAGGACATTCTGGTTCGAGCTTCATGTTGTTTTGTCCTTCCTCTCCTACGGTCTCTTCGGCATAGCCGCGGTACTTGGATTGATTTATTTCAAGCAGCTGAGGGAAAAGGCATTGGCAAATGAAACAACAGTAGAGTCACTTCAGTACAGGGCCATATTGATTGGCTATCTCTTCTTTTCACTGTCAATGATATTCGGCGGAATCTGGGCTTATCTTGCCTGGGGAACATACTGGCTCTGGACTCCCAAGGAGTTGTGGACTACGCTGTTGTGGCTGACATACACCCTGTATCTGCACCTACGCTTCAGACCATGGTGGAGGGGGTGGAGGATAGTATCCGTTGGTATCGCAGGGTATGCAGTTGTGCTGTTTACTTACCTTGGCGTGGGACTTCTTATGAAGAGTTCCCATTCATTTTGATTGTTGGAGGTGCTATTATCATTGTAGGGCAGGGGGTATTAATTTTGAGCGGATTTAATTTTGCATCAGTGCTTGCCGTGATGGCAAGCACGCAAAATTACCTCGGAGGCAGACAGGGATGTCTGCCGAGAATGAGACGAAAAATTAATACCCCCTACCCTCTATAGAGTTTAATGTGTTGGAGTAGAAGATGAAGAATCTCTATGCAGTTTTAAAGTCTCTCAGGACGGCAAATATTCTTATTGCCGTCCTGATGGTGGTGTTGATTGCAGGTGCTGTGCAGATGCCTCTCAGCCCTGCCTTCAAAACAATAAACTCAACCAGCCTGTTTAAGTGGCTCCGTGAGACCCCGTTATCGGTGACATGGTGGTTATGGGCAAGTATAGGTATTCTGGTACTTATAGTGATTAACACCGTGGTATGCACGATAGACTCTATTATAAAGAAGCAGGAGTCAAAGAGATGGCTCCTTGTAATAGCCCCCCAGGTTATTCACCTTGGGTTCTGCCTGATAATGCTTGGACATCTGCTGAGCAGTTACGGCTCCTTTCATGGCTTTGCAGTGATGAATGAGGGTAGCGGCTTAAGATTGGACTCGGGTTTAACCTTTTATCTGGACAAAATCGACTACAAAACCAGACAGAACTATATCACCGAGATGGAGGCGGTCATAAGATACATAAATCAGGATGGCACCTCCTCAAAGGTCAGAATATCTCCAAACCATCCGGCCCTTATTGGCGGAGTAGGGGTATACCTGAAAGAGGTGGCACTGAATCCCTTCCCAAGGGCCCTTATCCAGGTAAGCCATGAACCTGGTGCGGTATGGGCACTCTCCGGTGGTATTCTCTTTCTTGCAGGCACTGTGCTTCTGGTTCTTCTGAAATTGAAACTTCAAGAGTAAGAGAATCGCATCACCTCTCTACAGGGCATGCTTTTTTTGCGGGTGATTAGTCTTTTTTGGAGAGCTTTCTCCTGAACTCTCCCGGAGTGACGCCGTGGATGGATTTGAAGACCCTTTCAAAATGTTCCAACCGCCTGTATCCCACCGAGTGAGCAATCTCTGTGATGCTCAGATCAGACCTTTTTAGAAGTTCAGTTGCGTTTCTGATTCTTACCATGTTCAGGTACTGGCTGAATCCGCATCCCTGTCTCTTCTTGAAAAGACAGCAAAACCTTGACTTGCTCATGTACATCATACTTGAGAGTTTTTCAAGGCTGAGTGGTTCCATATAGTTCTCTTCTATATACATGGTTATTCCATCAATAAGGAATTCCTCTTTTGACGGAATCTCTTCCTCAAAAGAGGGGTCGGTTCTGTCCTTTCCGGAGAGTATTTCATGGACCCTTTGGCGAAGATAGGGAAGGTTGATAGGCTTCTTGATATAATCAACCACACCTGTTCTCAATGCCTGGATAGCAACGGACTCGGTACCATAGGCAGTCATGAAGATAACAGGTATTCGATTATCCCCATTCTGAACCTCCTGAACAACCTTAAAACCTCTGCCATCGGGAAGCATGTAGTCCACAAGCACAAGGTCTATGGATTCTATCTTTAATAAATCAATTGCCTCTTTGCAGGATGATGCCTCTATAATGTTGTAATTTCGCTGAAGCGCAATCTTGATCATCTCTCTGATTACCTGTTCGTCCTCAATAACAAGTATTGTGTTTTTTTTCTTTTCCCTCTGACTTGTACTCATTCCACCCCCGTTTTACGTCAAACCAATAAAGTTTCTATATTTCTATATTATAAAGTTAACTTTTTAAAATTCTTGACATTTTTTTATTTTTTTTTGATATTTTTTTACGGTGGGATCTTTATGCCTCGACGGCAGGTTCACTTTTAATTTGTCTGTTCCGTCCTGTACAGCAAAATATATCTAAGGTAGGAGCGAAGAACTTTTTTCACATACCTGTGTGTCTCAGGGTATGGTATGTCTTCCAAAAACTCTTCAAGATCCTTGTGATCTGAAACGCTAAGCCACCTTCTTACCGCACCGTCTCCGGCATTATATGCAGCAACTGCAAGCGGAACGGACTGGAACTCGTCAAGAAGCCTTTTTAAGTATCGTATCGAAAGGGTTATATTCGTATCCGGAGAAAGTATATCCTCTGTGGAAAGCTCCGGGGC
>JALUAR010000265.1 GCA_027050975.1 Thermodesulfovibrio sp. | reverse complement strand
TATAAGCTTGTGCGGCTTTATGCACAGAGAGAGATTATAAAGGGCTATGCCTTCAGTCCGGATACTGAACTGCACCGTGAGTTCGAATCCTTTTTCCCCTATGAAGAGACGCCTGACCAGATGAGGGCTTGGGAGGAGATAAAGAGAGATATGGAGGCTTCCGAACCAATGGATCGTCTCTTATGCGGTGATGTGGGATTCGGAAAAACAGAGGTGGCAATGCGGGCTGCCTTCAAGGCTGTGTATGATGGTAAGCAGGTGGCTGTGCTGGTGCCTACCACAATCCTGTGTGAGCAGCACTACAGAAACTTTATTGCCAGATTCGCTGCCTTTCCTGTAAAAATAGATTTTCTGAGTAGATTCAAAACACCGGCTCAGAGAAGACAGACCATAGATGCCCTCAAAAGAGGAGATATAGATATTATTATCGGTACTCATGCTCTTCTGAGTAAAAGAGTAAGATTCTACGACCTGGGGCTTTTGATAATTGATGAGGAGCACCGATTTGGTGTTACCCATAAAGAGAGAATCAAGGAACTGAAAAAGGGGGTTGACTGCCTTACTCTGAGTGCCACACCGATTCCCAGGACGCTGGAGATGGCGCTTTCAGGCATTAGAGCTATGAGCCTGATAGAGACTCCACCGGAGGAGAGGCTTTCTGTAAAGGGCATTGTGACGGTCTTCAGGGATGAGACCATACAGGAGGCTATCAGAAGGGAACTCCGGCGTCAAGGACAGGTATTTTTTGTTCATAACAGGGTCAGAGAGTTAGAGTACTATTATGATTATCTGAAGAGACTTGTTCCGGAGGCACGTATAGTGGTTGGTCATGGCCAGATGAAGGAGACAGAGCTTGAGGATGTGATGCTCTCCTTTATGGATGGTAAGGCTGATCTTCTTCTTTCAACTTCAATAATAGGCTCGGGCATAGATATCTCCAGGGCAAACACCATAATTATTAACAGGGCTGACAGGATGGGGCTTGCAGACCTGTATCAGTTAAAAGGAAGAGTGGGCAGGAGCAATCTGAGGGCATATGCCTATTTCCTGATTCCTCCGCCAGAGACACTTTCAGAAGAGGCAAGGATGCGTATCAGGGCTATTGAGGAGCTGAACTATCTGGGAGCGGGGCTCAGGGTGGCCATGAAGGACCTGGAGATAAGAGGTGCAGGGAATCTCCTTGGAAAGGAGCAGTCAGGCCATATCCATGCAGTGGGATTCGATACGTATATGGAAATGCTGAGGGAAGAGGTGGCTTCCCTGAGGGGTGTAGAGATTGAAGAGGAGATTGAGCCGACAATTGAGATTGACATTGAAGCATACATACCGGAGGATTATGTGTATGATATGTCTCTCAGGCTCAGCCTTTACAGAAAGATAAGCCTTGCAGCAACAGAGGAGGATATAAGAAGTCTTGAAGAGGAACTCAGAGACAGGTTCGGTGAACCTCCTCCGCCGGTAAGGAGACTCCTGGATATTATGCTGATAAAGAGCATTGCAAGAGTGTTACGGATCTCTACGATAAGGCTTCATAAAGGGATGCTGAGATTTATATTCATAAAGGACACACCCCTTTCTCCCGAGAGGCTCCTTGGGCATTTGAGTTCACTGAACGCCTCCTTTCAGCTTCATGAGGATGGCTTTTCGATAAAGGCAGAGACCGAAGCAGAGCAGGATATGGCAGAAGGGATTATCAGGGTGCTAAAGCCATTGATGGAAGAGGTGGCAGTAGCTGGTTGTTAGTTGTTAAGAAGCTGCTCTGGTAGTGTTGTCTTTGAGTGGAGATCTCAGAGTTCTTTACTGACTCTGTAGATAAAGGCGAGGATTTCTGCCACGGCACGGTAAAGCTCCGGAGGGATCTCCTGATAGAGATCAAGGGCTGAGAGGATTTCAACGAGCTGTCTGTCCTCATGAATGGGGATGCCGTGCTCTCTGGCAATGGAGACAATCCGCTCGGCAAGCTGTCCACGCCCTTTTGCCACCACCCTGGGAGCCTGGTCTTTGCCCCTGGTATACTTAAGTGCTGCTGCCTTTTTCTCCTTCATACCCTTAAATCAAGCCCTTTGTGAAGATAGAGTTCACTCTCCGGAGACCTTTTGAATTCGGTGTTAATATTGCCGAGTTTAAGCCCTGCAGATTCCAGGGCTTCTTTCAGGGCAGGGCTATGCTGCTTTATTTTGTTAAGCAGGGACTGATTGTCTGAGAGAAAACGGACATAGCACTTTCCGGACATAAGCATAACAGCTGTTGTGAGCCTTCCGAGAGAGCCTAGGTCAAGTTTGATATAGCAGGAGTAGGTGCTATCCTTGAGAGTTCTGGCAGACTCCTTTCTGAAAATCAGTTCGCCATCCTTTAGTCTTTCCCACAAAAAGGGTAAAAAGAGCTGCAGGGTGTCATTCAGTCTTGACTGTATCTGGTGATACTCGATGTTTCTTAAGAGCCTCTCCACATGTGCATTCAGTTCCTCGGGCTGGATATGATAATTTTTGAGAATCTTTACGGTCTCTTCATTCTTTAAAGACTCCCTTATCCGTAACAGAATTGCCTTGAGATCACGTGAGAATATGCTCTCTGTGGCTTCGGCCCTGTCTTTTATCATCTGTTTGCCTGTTATCTCGTCTGTTAAGCTTTTAAGGGCGGAGATTTTAAGTTTGGTCTCAAGCAGTATGCCGGTTGATTCGATGGATTCCTTCAGAGCACCTCCTGACAGGGCCCGTAGGGAAGGGAAAAGCCCTTTCAGGGATTCTGTTTCGGGAAGAGCTTTCCGTACAGGCTCCGGCAGGTTTTTGAAGATCTCCAGTAACCTGACAAACTCCTTTATGGCAGTCTTTGTAATGCCAGCCCTGTTTGTGAGGGAAAGAAGAAAAGTGGATATTCTTTCCGGAGAGGTAATCTCTGCACCTATTACCTTCAGCCTTATCTCTGATGCTGCGGTCTCAACCTGAACCAAAAGATTGTTTCCCTTTGTGAGAGGAATCTCAGTTTTTGCATCAATGAGGTGGCCCTTTATGTTCACGACTACATTACCGGAGGGCCTTATCTCCACAACCTTTGCCTTCAGCAGTTCGCCCGCAGTAAGGGTAAGGGCTGGTCTGCCTTTTATGAACAGGGTAAGGGTCCTGTCAGAGATTTGTGGTATATTCCCTGGCATATTAAATTATAATGCATAATGCACGATGCATGTCTCACTATTGTCCGACAAACAGAGCAAATGGTTGTAAGGCAGGGGATCCATTAATTTTTTATCGGACACTAATGTGTATCTCTTGATTTAAATATATTTAAATTAGAGCACAGAATTGGTTGCCAGGCAGGGCGAGGATGGGCACACACAGGTTATCTGCTGTTTGTGTTAAAATCAGTCAGGCATTTTCGCATTAGTGCATATTTGGGATTATGAAAAACTCTTATGAAAATATGTTAGATGAACTCTCCCGACTCTGTGGAATTGTGGAGTCCTACTATGATGTCTGGGGAAACCCGAGACAGGCTTCTCGTGAGACAAAAAGAGCCATACTCAGGTCAATGGGCTACTCCGTAGATGATGAAGATGCCCTGAGAGAATCCCTCCAGAGATGCAAAACAAAAAGGCTCAGGAGACTGATTGAACCGGTCAGTGTGTTTTCTGTAAAAGAGCAGCCTGGCAAGACCTTACTCTTTATACCTGCTGAAGAAAGTGACAACTCGATACACTGGAGCATCACGGAAGAGTCCTTTCATCAACCAATTCATGAAGGGGAGTGCAAACTGGCACAGATGAGGGTATACCGGAGGCATGATCTTCAGGGCAGGACTATAAGGGAGATGATCTTACCGCTTCCTCGTATTGAGGAGGTGGGGTATTACAACCTTGATGTTAAGGTGGGAGGGCTGCAGGACAGAATGAGGCTGATTGTGACACCGGAGAGGGCCTTTATGCCGGAGAGGCTTCTCAAACGGAAGGGATGGGGTCTTGCCCTGGCGCTTTACGGAATAAGATCGGAGAGGAATCAGGGGATCGGAGACCTCTCGGACCTCGGAAATCTGACAGAATGGGTTGGCAGAGAGCTTGGAGGTGATTTTGTAGCGATAAATCCCCTTCATGCCCTTCCCAACAGGATGCCTTTCGGAATAAGTCCGTACGCACCCATCAGCAGGCTTTATTTTAATTTCATATACATTGACCTGGAAACAGTTGAGGATGTGAGGGAGTCATTGAATGCCCGGGCAATCATACATAGCGAGGAGTACAAAGATGCTGTCAGGAGGCAACGGGAGTCAGCCTTAGTGGATTACGAAGAGGTGGCAGGGCTAAAAAGAATGGTCCTTGAGACTGCCTTTGAACACTTTTATCAAAATCACTATCTGAAACAGTCTGAGAGGGCGGAGAGATTTAATGCTTACAGGAGGAGGGAGGGCAAGAGGCTTCGGGATTATGCCACTTATATGGCCCTTTTTGATGAGTTCGGACATGGATGGGATGGCTGGCCTGAGCCATACAGACGACCTGATTCCGAAGAAGTGATTATATTCAGAAAAAGAGATGAAAGGAGAATCCTCTTTCATGAATACCTCCAATGGATAATCGAGTCAGAACTGGACAGGATAAGGGCCTGCTGCAGAGACTCTGAAATGGCTATAGGACTTTCCATGGACCTGCCAGTAGGAAGCCCCACAGGTGGATACGATGTCTGGGCAAACCAGGAGATATTTGCCACTGATGTGGATGTGGGAGCGCCTCCAGATGCATTCAGCCCAGGAGGGCAGAACTGGGGTTTTCCGCCTCTGCTTCCGGAGGCCCTCAGGGAAAACAGGTATGACTTCTTTGTGCATCTGATAAGGAAGAACCTCTGCCATGCAGGTGCACTGAGAATAGATCATGCCCTGGGGATCTTCAGGCTATTCTGGATTCCAAAGGGGATGTCTCCTCAGGAGGGAGCCTATGTACTGTACCCTTATAAGGAGCTTTTGGGGATAATCTCTCTGGAAAGTGTGAGGAATGAGGCCGTGATTATCGCCGAAGACCTTGGTACTGTTACTGAAGAGATAAGGTCTACATTGCGAAGTCATGGAATGCTCTCCTTCAGACTTCTGTATTTTGAGAAGGACTATTCAACAGGAGAGTTTCTTCCGGCCGAGTGCTATCCCGAAGAGGCGATTGTATCTACCACAACACATGATCTGCCCACTCTGTCAGGGTTCTGGGCAGGAAGAGATATTGAGGTAAAGAAGGGGCTTGATCGTTATCCTGACGAGGAGACACTCAATCGGGATATTACCGAGAGGGGATATGACAGGTGGAGACTTTTCAGGGTCCTTCAGCGTAGCGGAATTCTTCCTCCTGACTTCCCGGAAGATCCATCCCTGGTTCCGGAAATGACCTCCGAGCTATGCATTTGTATTTACAGGTTTCTTGCTCTTACACCCTGTCGGCTCATGGCAGTGAATCTTGATGATATCCTGATGGTACCGGATCAACAGAACCTTCCGGGCACTATTGATGAATATCCCAACTGGAGGCGGAAGACACCGCTTACCTTTGAGGAATTCAGGCTCCTGAAGGAGTTTTCTCTGCTTAAAGGCATCAGAAGTGCTAAACGGGTCAATGATATATAAGGCTTTTATGTGAAGGATGGGAGACTCTGGTAAGGGGGGTGGTTAAAAATACTGATGTGCAAGGACAACAAAGGCTGCTACCACTACGGCCCTGGTGTAGCCGATCCAGATCTGAAGCCGCCGTCGCCTGAGCTTTGCACCCATCCAGGTGTAGTACCAGATATAGACACAAGAGAATATGAATGCAAGGGCAGGGAATATCTCTGTAAAGGGTATCTGGTTGGTGAAAAAGAGAGAGAAGAGCCTTTCCTTGTCCTGAGTGATGATTATTCCTATGCTGAGCATAAAGATCAGGAGCCCTCTCATCATGCATTTTGTTACAAGCCTTACATATCTGTTTTCAACGGAATCACTCATTATAACTCCGTGGATTAAAATGATTCCTCCTTACTTTTATTATCGGATATTTTCGGATTTTTCTCCAGCTTTTTTATCTCTTTATGAAGGTGAATACATTCAGAAGGTTGAATCTGCTGAAGCCGGAATAGGGATTCTGTTAATTGAGTTGTCAGGCGGATAGGGTATATTACAGAGTTCTGCGCACCCCATCCGGTCGCCATGCAGGAGAGATGACTCCTGGCTCTCTGTCAGACTTAAGAGCAGCTGCCCACAGCAGGGTGTTACTACCGAAACGAGTATTGATCTCATCCAGTGTATTAAGCAGCCTTTTGCGTCTTTTTTGCTCCTCAAACAGAGGGATTTGATTATTACCCTGGGTAAGCCCTGATATTGAGACGCCTATCAGCCTGACGGGCTCTCTGAGTCTGACAGACCTGACTATATCTCTGGCAGTTCGGAATATAAGATGGGTGTCATCCGTTGGAATGGATAGTCTTTTCCGAAGGGAAAAGGTCTCAAAACTCCTGTAGCGGATAATTACTGTTATGACTCGGCCTTCATAGCCGTATCTGCGTGCCCGTGAGGCTACCATCTCGGCCAGCAGCATCAGATATCGGTCTATCTCCGTGCGTGTGTATATATCCCTGGGCAGTGTCATGCTGTGGCCTATGGATTTTGTGTCACCGAAGTCTTCCGATTCGGGCAAAACAGGAGAATGATCAACTCCTTGGGCCATGGCCTTCAGATGCTCTCCCAGAACACCGAAACGGCTTCTGAGCATGCCTGAAGAGGCCCTGCCCAGCTGCCCACAGGTTTTTATACCGAGGCTCCTGAGGCGCTCTGCTGTTTTTCTACCTATCCCCCATAATTGTTCTACCGGTAGATCTTCAAGTATATCGGGAATCTCCTCCTTTTTTATCCATCTCAAGCCATCGGGCTTTGAGATGTCTGCTGCCAGTTTTGCAACAAGTTTGTTCGGGCCTATTCCTACGGTGGCATTGATGCCAAAGCTCTGTTTAATCAGATACTTTATGCGTTTGCCCACCTCTATGGGGCTGCCAAAGAGGTGGTACGAGCCGGTTATGTCCAGAAATGCCTCATCTACGGAGTAGACCTCCACAAGAGGGGTAAATCTTTTGTATATCTCTTTTAACTGTCTGCAGGTATGGGTATACTTGTCATTGTCACCTACCACAACGATTAGCTCGGGGCATACCTGCCTTGCCTCGTAGAGGTTCATCCCTGTTTTCACACCACAGCTTCTTGCCTCGTAAGAGGCGGTAGTTATGACCGTTCTTTTGCCAGAGCCGATCACTCCTACCGGTTTTCCCCTCAGGGCAGGGTTTGCCTGCTGTTCAACAGAGGCAAAGAAGGCATCCATATCAACAAGGAGAATTACTCTCATAGCTCTGTCTCAACAGATAGAAGCCTCCAGGTTGTTTCTCTGGGTGAAAAGGAGAGGTTATACAGGCATTTGCCGTCTGTTACAGCGAAAAGGAGCAGTTCTTTTTCGCCATCCTGTTGAGTCCACCGGTAAGTAATCTCTTTTACCTGAATGAGTCTGCTGTTCCATCTGAAACTTAAGGGTCTTATTCGTCCGCTGGCAAAAGAGGCAACCACGGATACGGGTTCGTCTACCTCAACCATACTAAAACCTCCTTAAAAGACCGACTACCTTGCCGATAATATTAAACTCTTCTGCCCTTACAACCATTACTTCCATATCGGGATTCTCCGGCTGAAGCCTTACTGAGTTGCCTTCCCGGAAGAATCGCTTTACCGTAGCCTCTTCTCCTATAAGGGCAACTACTATCTCTCCGTTTTCAGGCATTACTCCGGGTTTTACGATGACAATATCTCCTTCAAATATGCCTGCGCCTTTCATACTCTCACCCACAACCCTGAGGCCGAAAACATCATCATCTACTCTGAAGAGTTCGCGGTTCAGGGTAATCTGCTCCTCTATGTTTTCCGTTGCCAGTATGGGTTCACCTGCCCTTATGCTTCCTACTACAGGGATGCGGATTACATCAGGACTGGAAACCCCTACGATTTCGATGCCCCTGGCACGAAGGGGACTTCTCTTCAGATAACCCTTTTTAACAAGGGCATCGATATGCTGTTTGGCTGAGAGAGGGCTGTGGTATCCAAACTTTTCAGCCACCTCTCTTACCGTAGGTGGATAGCCCCGGGTCTGCAGGAACTGCTGTATAAACTCCAGTACCCTCTTCTGCGCAGGTGTGAGTTTCATGTTTTATGCTATACAAATGTATAGTATAAAGTCAAGGCGCAGTTATAATTATCAGTTGAAGCATTAACTGGTTAATCAGTAAAACTGAAAGAGGAATTACCATAGCTGAATTGTTTAACTGTAAAGGCTATTGAAGCAATCAGATGAATAATTGCACAACAATAGAGAAATCC
>JALUAR010000264.1 GCA_027050975.1 Thermodesulfovibrio sp. | reverse complement strand
AATTATCGGTATCTGAACGCTCGTACTTCTTGTAGCCTAAGAACTCTTCTAATTCCGCCTCAAGGGCTTCCTTTAAAGTACATTGTACAAGTTCTTTAATGGTGGCTTGTACTTCTTCAGGGCGGGGAGCCTTTCTGATCTTACCCATAGTGTCCACCCTCCTTTCGTGATTTGCTCATTCTACAATTCCCACACTTGGGTGGACACTCCCTAGGCTAATCACCATATTTTTTCAAAGTTCTCATTATCATGAGAGATAGAATTTTTCACAAAATTTTGCAAAGATCTCTCGAAAAGATTTCTGTTTGATTTGAAAGGAGAAAGGATAATGAGTGATTGTACGGTAGTTTTTGGTGACTTATCCAAAAGTACAGCTTCTGGAATTACTGACATAAGTCCTATAATGGAAAAAATTAATGTAAAACCTTATAACCAACTATTTGGAAACACATGGGGCGATGCTTTTGTTGCTGTATTCCAATCGGCTAAAATAGCTCTTTCATATGCTCTCGACATAAGGGATGGCTTGCGATTTTATGACTGGCGCGCTGAGGGAATTTTACACCCACCACAACTCCGTATTGCCATAGCAACAGGTCCAATAAAATGGGCAAAAGACATAGTTCAAAAAAGAGCTGTTCCACAGGGTGAAGTATTCATTGAAGCTGCCCGTATTGAACCAATTGTTACTCCTGGTGATGTTTTTGTAACTGAAACAGTAAAAAACTTAGCTGGAGAAGCAGACTTCTATTATAAAGATCTTGGATATCGTGAGCTACCAAAGGGTTATGGATCTATTCATTTATTCCGTGCTCTCCGATCCCAGGAAGGAACTGCATATGGTCCTTTAATTGATGATCAGTTTTTTAGACGGGCAGAAGCTTTAAGACGTTTTGCATATCTTTGGCTTTTATTGGATCAACTCCCAGCTGGTAGCTGGGGACGCTCTATCCCAGGATGGATGAGAGAAGTATGGCGTGGAATTCCTGACCATATTCCCAATGTTATTATGGAAGATGAAGGAGGATTTGAAACAACAATCCTGAATCTCGAACTTTTGTCCCGTATTCTTAGCCCACAAGAACTTTTGCAAGGAATTGGCAGTCGAGCTATTTATTACCTAGAAAAAAGACATGACTCCAGAGGATTCGGCACTATAGGTCTCTCTCGCCATGGTTTTGCAGTAGAACCACATCCCAGACATACAGCTCTTGCTGCCTGGCTTATAGGTAGTGTTTTAAAAACTGTAGCGATTAATTTGCCAGAGTTATCGGAACTATTTAAAATAGCTGTACGTGCTCTTTTTTCTGGAGATCCTGAGTTAACTGCTAAAACATTCCGAGAAGATCGAAACCCTCTCCTTCTCTATATGGCAGCATGGCATGTATATAAACAAATCCAATCTGAAGAATGGTCAGAGTTCTTTACCGAGGAAGAACTTGAAAAATTTGAGGAAGCTTGGCTTGCTTCAAAGGATAAGCTTCTGAAGATGGCTCTTAGAAGTCAGTATGAGCATGGACGTCCAAAAGAACTTGTTAAGAAAAGGGGAATTATATATCCGCTTACAATTCCATATGGTGAATTTGTACGTATGGAAGCATACTCGCTTCTTTCAGCCGCTATCTTAAATGATAAAAAAATGCCAAAAAGACTGCGGGATCGCATTGGTAAAGGTGTCAAA
>JALUAR010000263.1 GCA_027050975.1 Thermodesulfovibrio sp. | reverse complement strand
GGGTATCACATAGTGAATCTTCTGATACATATGGTGAACGGGCTACTGGTATATCTGCTGGTGGTATACAGCTTCAGGACACCATGGCTGAGGGGTAGTAAACTGAATGCAGAGCTGGTGGGGCTATTCAGTGGATTGTTGTTTGTGAGTCATCCGGTGCAGACGCAGGCAGTGACATATATAGTGCAGAGGTATGCCTCACTGGCAACGCTGTTTTATCTGCTTTCACTGCTATTGTATATCAGGTGGAGATTGGGAGGAGGCGGCGGAAGAAGACTGTGGTGGTATATAGGCAGTGTAGTGTCGGCAGTTTTGGCGATGAAGACGAAGGAGATAAGTTTTACATTGCCGGTTGTAGTGGCTATGTATGAGTTCATGTTTTTTGAGGGTGAGAGGAGGAAGAGGATTGTTTATCTTGTGCCTCTGATGCTGACGATGCTAATAATACCTTTAAGCATGATCGGTATAGATAAGCCGATCGGAGAGTTGATCGGCGATGTCAGCAGAACAACAAAGGTTCAGACAGAGTTGTCTAGATGGGAATATTTATGTACTGAATTCAGGGTGATAGTGACCTATATAAGGTTATTATTTTTGCCTGTAAATCAGAATCTGGATTATGATTATCCCCTTTATAAATCTTTGTTTAATCCAGAGGTTTTTCTGTCCTTTCTCTTTCTTTCCGCATTATTTGGTCTGTCTCTATATCTATTCTACCGCTCCAGGAAAGGAGAGGCGGGTTTGAGAATAATATCCTTTGGTATCCTCTGGTTTTTTATAACTCTGTCAGTGGAGTCAAGTCTTATTCCTATAGTGGACGTAATCTTCGAGCACAGGATGTATCTTCCATCGGTAGGAGCTTTTATAGCAATAGTAACAGCCTTATTTGTCTTTGTGCATCGAGTGAAGGAAAGAGGAGCGTCATGGAATAGGGCCATTATACTGATACTATTTCTTTTAGTAATCACTCTTACCATATCAACCTATTTAAGGAATCGTGTGTGGCAGGATGAGGTTAGTTTATGGAGTGATGTTGTTAGAAAGAGTCCGAATAAGGCAAGGGGATACAATAATCTTGCCGAGGCTTATATAAACAGAGGTCAGCATGACGAGAGTTATATATACCTGCAAAGGGCCCTTCAGTTAAAGCCTGATTATGCGGACGCACACATTAATCTGGGCATTTATTATACAGCTAAAAGGATGTACTCAAAGGCAATAGAACACTATAAGATAGCGCTTAAAAATGAGCCTAATAACTGGAAGGGACATATGAATCTAGGTTTTGCATACCTCTTTACGGGTGATATTAACAGGGCGATCAGGCACCTGGAGAAATCGCTCAGATTGTTCCCATATAATGCAAAGGCACATTTAAATCTTGGCATTGCTTATAAGTTCAAAAGGGATTATGATAAAGCAGAGCAGCATCTTAAGATTGCCAGAGAATTGGATCCGAAGCTGTTTCGAGGAATAAGATAGCAGAGGAAATATGGAAACTTTAAAAAGATCTGATAAACTATCATACATATCAGCATCCAAGCTCCTCCAGATATTACTTATTGTGGGTGTTACCCTCCTATGTTACTCCAACACATTCAAGGTTCCCTTCATTTTTGATGACATCCCTAACATAGTGGAGAACCCTGTGATCAGGGATTTAGGGAACTTTCTGAACGCAGGT
>JALUAR010000262.1 GCA_027050975.1 Thermodesulfovibrio sp. | reverse complement strand
GTATTGATAATATACTTATAAAATATGCTGATTGTTGCAATCCAATACATGGAGATAAAATAGTTGGATTTGTTACAATGGGCAGGGTAATCATTGTACATCGTGCCGATTGTATTAAAGTTAAAAATTATAGTGAAGATAGAAAAGTGGATGTTTCGTGGAATAATAAAATAGTTAATCCACGTCCTGTTTATCTTAAAGTAAGTTGTGATAACAAACCAGGTATGGTTAATAAACTGACAAAAGTCTTTTCAGATATGAAAATAAATCTAATGGCTATTACAGCAGTAGGGATTAAAGAGCTTGAAAAAATAATTCACAAAATAGAAAGAATTTCAGGAGTATATGAGGTATTAAGACGATAGTCCTGAATGGATTATAATGTGAAATCATTCTCTTTTAATTTTTTCTCAACATAGCTACCTTCTATAATGATGGTATCTGTCTTTAGTTCAGGTGCTTCAAATAATATATCCTCCATTACTATTTCCATGATAGATCTTAAACCTCTGGCACCAAGTTTTCTTTTAATAGCATGATCAACAATTTTATCCAAGGCCTCCTCTCTAATTACAAGTTGTTTACCATCTACATTTAAAAGTAACTTATACTCATTTAACAATGAATCTGGTGCTTCAACCAGGATCCTTTTTAATTGCTCTCTTGTGCGTTCATGAAGCTGTACAATTACCGGAAGTCTGCCCATAAATTCTGCTAACATACCATATTCAATCAGATCTTTTACAGTTATCTGTTTTTTACTATACTTGTCTTCATAATCTGTACAGTTATCTTCAAATCCCACTTTTTTGGAATCCTTGTATAGGAACAGATCAGTAAAAGTACCTGCACATATAAATAATATGTCTGTAGTATCTATTTCAACAAAGTCACATTTATTCCAGTGTAGAGATAAGTTCAAAAGCACAAACAGCTTACTGCCTTCTAGTAACTTTAAAAGTGCCTGTTGAACCCCTTCGCCCCCAATATCTCTTCCAGCAGCCCCGGTCTGAGCTCCATGATATTTCCTGGCTATTTTGTCAACTTCATCTATAAATACTATGCCGATTTCTGCTAATTCAATGTCAAAATCACATGAATATAACAGTTCACTTATCATGACTTCAACATCTTTACCATAATAACCAGCTTCAGTATATTCAGTTACATCAACTACTGTAAAGGGAACCTCCAGAAAATTTGCAAGACATCTTGCAATATGAGTCTTTCCACACCCTGTAGGTCCTATAAGAAGAACATTGCTCTTTTTTAATATGGTATTACCTCTTATCCTTCTTAATATAGTTCGTTTTAGATGATTATGTGCAGCGATTGAAATTACTTTTTTGGCACGCTCCTGTCCTATTACATATTTGTCAAGATATTCGTATATTTCCCTTGGCTTAAATAATTTTGGAATGATCTTGTCTCTACGAGATGTTTTTACTTTTGGAAGATCCATATTATATTTTATTTAGGCACTTTTTTCCAATCTTCAAGAAATCTTTTTATTCCAATATCTGTTAAGGGATGATTGAATAATTGTTTTAATACCTTAAATGGTACAGTTGCTATGTCTGCGCCCATTAAAGCTGCCTGTACAAAATGAGTGGGATTTCTTATACTTGCTACAATTATTTCTGTTTCAAAGCCATAATTATCATAGATCTGTACCACCTGTTCAATC
>JALUAR010000261.1:1245-1704 GCA_027050975.1 Thermodesulfovibrio sp. | reverse complement strand
CCAGAAAAGTTGGATTCTGTTAAAAAGACCTGGGAGAGAGGAGAAATAGAGATTAATGAATTAAGCGCAGAGCTGGGTATTGTGGCAAGAAATGTTGAAGCAGAACCAGATGAGCTGGAAGCGATTGAGCAGAGACTTTATGCCTTGCGTGGTGCAGCTAGGCGCTATTCGTGTCTTGTGGATGATCTTAATGATTTAATGGAAAGGGTTGCTCTTGATCTGTCGTTGATAGATAATGCAAAATCTAGAATAGAGGAGCTAGAGCAAAAAATAGCAAGTGCAATCGCCAATTACCAAGAAAAGGCAAAGACTTTGCATCAGAAAAGGTTAAATTCGGCAAAACAGTTAGAAGAGCAAGTAAATCAGCAATTAATGGATTTAAAACTTCCAAAGGCTAGAATTTTTGTAAAGTTTACTCAAATGGTTCAATCATCTTGGAGTGAATTTGGGGATCACGGA
>JALUAR010000261.1:0-1235 GCA_027050975.1 Thermodesulfovibrio sp. | reverse complement strand
GATAGCCTCTGGTGGAGAAAGATCAAGAATAATGTTAGCACTTAAGGTTGTGCTAGCGCACAGTTTAGGAATTTCAACTCTTATATTTGATGAGATAGACAGTGGGGTAGGTGGTTCTGTTGCAATTGCCATAGGTAAAAAGTTAAGGGAAATTTCTAAGAATATTCAAGTTCTTGCCATAACCCATTCACCGCAGGTTGCCTCATTCGCAGATAAGCACTTTTACATTAGCAAATACTCAGAATCCATAGAGGGATCTACTGATTTAGGATCTGAGATAATAACAAAGACCGATGTCAAAGTGTTATCAAAAGAAGAGAGCAGAAAAGAGATAGCAAGGATGCTCTCTGGAGATGAGCTGAGCAAGGAAGCAATGGCAGCCGCAGATAAGCTAATAGAAAATGTAAAGGCAGCGTAATTAAATGGAAGTGGAAAATACTAAAGAAAAACAAGCAATAAGCGCCGAGATAAAGAGACTGCGTGAGCAGATTGAATATCATGATAAACTATATTATCAAGATGATGCTCCTGAAATTACAGATCACGAATACGATTTATTACGCATTCGCTTGAGGGAATTAGAAAGTAAGTATCCTGAGTTTCTTTCTCCAGACTCTCCCACACAAAAGGTGGGTTATAAGGTTAAATCTTCATTTCATAAAGTTACTCATAAAGAGCCCATGTTATCTCTTGATAATGTATTTAATGAGGGCGAACTAAAGGATTTTGTGGAGCGAGTCAAATCAGGGCTACCTAAAAGCGAATGGCCTAACATAGAGTTTTTCTGTGAGCCCAAAATTGATGGTCTTTCTGCTAGTATTGTGTATGAGAATGGTAGCTTTTCACTAGCATCCACAAGGGGTGATGGAGTAGTCGGTGAAGATATAACAGAAAATGTCAGGACAATAAAAAATGTTCCTAAATTTATTCAGGGACTTTTTGATGATGGTATAGAACGGCTAGAGGTTCGTGGTGAAATATACATGGAAAAAGTAGATTTCATAGAGCTGAACAAGCAAAGGGAGTATGATGAAGAGCCTCTTTTTGCCAATCCTCGGAATGCTGCAGCTGGTTCAGTCAGGCAGCTTGATGCCAATATAACAGCTAGAAGACCGCTGAAGTTCTTTGCTTATTTTCTTGTTGATGCAGAGAAATTTGGTATAGAAACCCAGGCTATGGCCTTTGAAAGGTTAAAAGAATTTGGTTTTTCTGTAAGTTATCCAACAAGGTTATGT
>JALUAR010000260.1 GCA_027050975.1 Thermodesulfovibrio sp. | reverse complement strand
GTGGGTGATAGGTTCAGGGAGTATCTCATACAGGTTGCCGAAGGTTTAAAACAGAAAACATTGTAGCTGATTCTCCATTCCCGTTGAAGGTCACATGGATGGAGAATCAGAAATAAAAAGTGACTTATTTTTAAGAAAATTAAGATGCCCTGCAGCCTGCCGCTGGGGGTTAAAGAACGATGAAACTTTTAAGAGAGGTTTATTTTATCAGAAGAGAGACACGGGAGGATTTCCCTCCTGTGGATATATACGAAAATGAGGAGGCTGTTATTTTTGTAATTGATCTTCCGGGAATCAGCACTGATGATGTTCTTATCAAGGTATACGGTGACGTCCTTATAATCGAAGGCACCAAAAGAAAGCCGGAGGATGAGAGAGCAGGTGTGTACATATGCATGGAGAGGGAATTCAACAGCTTCAGGAGAAAGCTGCCGATTCCCGCAAATGTAAATCCAGAGGCAGCAAGGGCAAGTTACCGTGACGGTGTTTTAACGGTAACATTACCCAAAGTAGAAGACAGGGTATATAAAATAAAGATAGAAAAGGAGTAGGTATGGTTGAGATGGTTAAGGATGAAAAAGAGATAGAAATACCTGACACTCTACCAGTGCTTCCTGTAAGGGATATAGTTATCTTTCCGTACATGATAATCCCCCTCTTTGTGGGCAGGGAGATATCCATTAAAGCAATTGATCAGGCATTAAACACCAACCGACTGATTCTCCTTCTTACCCAAAAGGATCTGAATATAGAGAGTCCCACGCCAGAGGACCTTTATAAGGTTGGCACTGTAGGATTGATCATGCGGATGCTGAAACTGCCTGACGGAAGGGTGAAGATCCTGGTCCAGGGAGTAACAAAGGCAAGTGTTAAGGATATTAAACTTCATGATCACAATTACTACGAGGCTCAGATTGAGAAGCTGGAGGACCGCAAGCCAGCAGAGATTACACTGGAGATAGAGGCCCTCATGCGTACTGTAAAGGAGCAGCTGGACAAGGCTGTCTCCCTTGGGAAGACCATCCTGCCGGACATAATGGTAGTGATAGAGAACCTTGATGACCCGGGTAGACTGGCAGACCTGATAGCCTCCAATCTGGGACTGAAGACAGAACAGGCCCAGGAGATCCTTGAGATAACAGACCCGGTGCAGCGTCTTAAACGTGTGAGCGAGGTCCTGGGAAGGGAGATAGAACTTCTGCTTGTGCAGCAGAAGATACAGACCGAGGCCCGGGGAGAGATTGACAAGACCCAGAGGGAATACTTCCTCAGGGAACAGCTTAAGGCCATCCAGAGAGAGCTTGGAGAGATAGATGAACGTACTGAGGAGATCAACGAATACCGCAAAAAGATAGAGGCTGCCAAGATGCCTGAGAAGGTTCTTAAGGAGGCAGAGAAGCAGCTTAAGCGGCTTGAGAAGATGCATCCAGACAGTGCAGAGGCCGCCACTGTAAGAACCTATCTTGACTGGCTGGTTGAGCTACCCTGGAGCAAGTCCACAAAGGACACCCTTGATATCAAAGAGGCAAAAAAGGTCTTAGATGAAGACCACTATGACCTTGAGAAGGTGAAGGAGAGAATACTGGAGTACCTTAGCGTTAGAAAGCTTAAAGCAAAAATGAAGGGACCAATACTCTGCTTCATTGGTCCGCCTGGAGTGGGTAAGACCTCTCTGGGAAGATCCATTGCCAGAAGCCTCGGCAGGGAGTTTGTAAGGATGTCCCTCGGAGGCGTGAGAGATGAGGCAGAGATAAGGGGCCACAGGAGGACCTATGTGGGTGCCCTGCCAGGCAGGATAATTCAGGGCATCAAACAGGCAGGCACAAACAATCCCGTCTTCATGCTTGATGAGATAGACAAGATCGGGATGGACTTCAGGGGTGATCCGTCATCAGCACTGCTGGAGGTACTTGACCCTGAGCAGAACAATGCCTTTGTTGATCACTATCTGGCGGTACCTTTTGATCTTTCGAATGTAATGTTTATAACCACCGGTAATATAGTTGATACAATTCCAAGTCCATTGCGTGACAGGATGGAGATCATCTATCTCAGCGGATATACTGAGGAGGAGAAGCTGGGCATAGCAAGGAATTATCTCCTGCCCAAGCAACTCGAGGAGCATGGCATTACAGAAAAGATACTCACTGTTACAGATTCAGCCCTTCGTATGCTTATCTCCCACTACACCCGGGAGGCAGGGGTAAGAAACCTGGAAAGGGAGATTGCACATCTGTGCAGAAAGGTGGCAAAGCAGATAGCAGAGGGCAAGAAAAAGCGGTTTGTAATCACCTCAAGAAATCTTCAGAAGTACCTCGGTATTCCGAAGTATCTCCCTGAGGAGGAGATGAAAGAGGATGAGGTAGGCGTTGCCACTGGTCTGGCCTGGACAGAGACAGGCGGAGATATTATCTATGTAGAGGCCACAATTATGAAGGGCCGCGGCAGCCTTACCCTTACAGGACAGCTTGGTGAAGTGATGAAGGAGTCTGCCCAGGCAGCCCTGAGTTACATCCGCTCAAAGGCAAAGGACCTGGGAATAAAGGAAGAGCTGTTTTCAAAGATTGATATACATATTCATGTGCCGGCTGGTGCCATTCCAAAGGATGGCCCCTCTGCAGGAATCACCATGGCTACAGCCATAGCCTCTGCCCTTACTGGCAAGGCAGTGGACAAGAGGGTGGCCATGACCGGAGAGGTGACACTCCGTGGCAGGGTTCTGCCCATCGGAGGGCTTAAAGAGAAGGCCCTTGCTGCCAAGCGGATGGGTATTAAAACGATTATCATTCCGACGAGAAATGAGAAAGACCTGGAGGATATTCCCAAGTATGTAAAGAAGGATCTGGAGTTCGTACTTGTTGAAAAGATGGATGAGGTTCTGGAGATAGCCCTTAAACCCAAAAAGGTAAAGAGGGCAAAAAAGACAGCAAAAAAGACAACTAAAAAGACAACAAAAGCAGCGAAAGCAGCAAAGACAGCAAAGGCAACTAAAACCAGGACTGGCAAAAAGAAGAAAACACGGTGACAGCCTCCCGGCCCAAAAACCGATAGAATCAGAGGCAATATCCACGAGCTTGTCGGAAAGGCTATCGGCAGCTTGGGTCTCATCACCAGAGTAAACGATTATTATGTCAAGACTTGCAGACCGTGGTGAACTCAGCATTGTAGAAGAGATCAGGCGCAGATTCGCAGCTCAGGGCAATCAAACCGTTATCGGTATCGGAGATGATGCTGCAGCCATAAGTTGTGATTCCGAGACTCTCCTTTTAAGTACAGACACTATGGTTGAAGGGGTACACTTCGATACACGCCTGTTTACACCCTACCAGATAGGCTACAAACTGATAGCTGTCAATGTGAGCGATATCTTTGCCATGGCAGGTCTGCCAAGGTGGGCCCTTCTTAATCTTACCCTGCCTTCGGAGCTTCGGGAAGAGTTCCTGCAGGAGTTTCTCCAGGGACTTTCAAAGGCACTCTCAGAGTATGGCCTTTCCCTTATCGGTGGTGATATCACCTCGAGCCAAAAGGACCTCACCTTTACACTTACCATTATTGGCAGTGCAGAGGGAAGGGTTATTAAAAGGGACGGAGCCAGGCCAGGTGAGAGGCTTTATGTTAGCGGTCCTTTGGGAGAGGCTGCTTGCGGACTTAGACTGCTTAAAAGCCTGGGCCATCCAGTGGCACTGGAGCGAGGCGAGACCCTCCCGCTGCTGCTTCCGTGGCAGTATGCCAGAGAGGTGCTCGAAAGGTTTCTGCTGCCTGCGGTCAGACCGTTACCGAACAACAACAGGGAGTATGTTACTGCCATGCTTGATATTAGTGACGGACTATGGCTGGATCTTTACCGTCTTTGTCAGGAAAGCGGTGTGGGTGTCAGGGTCTATGAGGAGAGGTTGCCTGTTTCAGAAGCCCTTAGGGAGGTTTCGGCATTTCTGAAGTTGGAACCGATAGAGATGGTTGTCTCAGGTGGTGAGGACTATCACCTCCTATTTACTGCAAAACAGCCGATTCCAGGGATGTACGAAATCGGTGAGATAACGGAACGTGGTCTTTATTTTGTCCGAAAGGACGGCACTGAAGAGGAGATAAAACCAGCGGGGTATCAGCATTTTGTCTCTTAGTGAACGCTTCAGGTTATTGCTCACTGTAAAGGGCACATCTCACCAGATTGCCCTCGCCTTTGGGGTTGGAGTGTTCATAGGAATGTCACCATTCCTGGGGCTCCATACAATTATGGCCCTTGTGGTGGCTTATGTTTTCAGGCTGAATAAGCTGGTGACACTGGCAGGTGCTTATGTTACGAATCCATGGACGATTATCCCTATCTATACCTTTGGGACCTGGATGGGCATAAAGATAACAGGCACAGACAAGGTGCTAAGCAGCATAGACTTTCACAAGGTGAATATAATCAATATCTTCAGGGCCTTAAAGGAGCTTTTGTGGCCCTTTTTTGCAGGAACCCTTGTTCTTGGCACGGTGTCAGGGATTTTATCATACTTCCTGCTTTATATGGTCCTGAAAAGGATAAGAAAGGTGTAAGAATGTTGAAAATAGGAAAGATTCCCTTCACAAACCTCTTTCCCTATTACCATTATCTGGAAAGATACTGTGGTGGAGACTACCAGTTTATAGAGGATGTACCCTCCAGGATCAATACACTGATCAGAGAGGGAGAGATCGACATAAGCCCATCCTCATCCATAGAGTTTTTAAGAGATCCAGACAGATATGAGTTGATCCCTGGACATTCTGTGAGTTCCTTTGGTGCCGTAAGAAGCATACTCCTTTTCAGCAAACAGGATATTGAGACCCTGGATGGTATGGCGGTTCTGTGCACCTACAAGTCAGAGACCTCGGTAGCGCTGCTTCGGATCATTTTAACGGTTTTTTATAGCCTTGATTGTGAGCTGAAAGGTTCGGAACTCTCACTGGAGGAGGCCCTCAGAGATTATCCGGCATATCTGCTGATAGGTGATGATGCCTTAAGGGAAAGCAGCAGGCATTCGGGTCTCAAGATGTACGATCTTGGAGAGATCTGGTATAGAGAGACAGGGCTTCCCTTTGTATTTGCCTTATGGATTGCCAGAAAGGATCTGGGAAGAACCTCTGCCAGGGAGCTTGAATCCTTTATTCAGGATCTCTATGAAGCCAGGCGATGGGCCTTTAACAATCTGGGTCATCTTGCGGAACTCTGCCCTCTGAGAGAGGAGCTTTCCAACGAGCGTCTTATAGAATACTGGCAGGGGCTATCATATGACTTTGATGAAGAACATAAGAAAGGACTTGCCTTATTCAGGCAATATCTGGTAGAACTGAAGATAATATGAGTGTAAAACCAGTAAAAACAGAAGAGATATTAAATTTACTAAGAAAGCTCAATAAGCCCCTTACCTTCAAAGAGCTTACCCAACATCTCGGTTTTGATAAAAAAGGGGCCAGACTTCTGAAGAAAACACTGAGACGGTTGGTTCGTTCCGGTGAACTTATACGAACAAGAAAAGGCCGCTACGGACAGCCTGAGGAGATGAAACTACTGAAGGGCTACTTTGAGGCCCATCATGATGGCTACGGCTTCGTGATCCCGGAGCTTCCCGGTGAGCCAGACCTCTTTATCCCTCCCAGGGCGACCCTCGGAGCCATGGAGGGAGACAGGGTTATCGTGCGGATTGAGAATCCCCGCAAAAGAGAGGGAAGGATTCTACGAATCCTTGAGCATGCCCAGACCAGGGTCGTGGGCACCCTTGAGGTGACCCGCACCGGCATATTCCTGAAACCAAAACGAAAGGATATTCCCTTTGATATACTCATTGATCCAAAGGCCCGTAGAAAGGCAAAGAATGGAGATCTTGTTCTTGCCGAGATAATATCTTATCCCACGGATAAACGTCCGCCTACTGCCAGGGTGATAAAGGTTCTCAAGAAGCCTGAAACACCTGTAGAGGATATAGAGTTGATTATCGATGAGTACAGCCTTTCGAGGAGATTTCCCAAGAAGGTTACGGATGAGGCAAAGAGCCTGCCAAAGGAGATAACCCCGGAGATGTCCGAGGGAAGAAAAGACCTCCGCTCTTTACCCACTGTGACCATTGACGGTGAGCGTGCCAAGGACTTTGATGATGCCATCTCTATAAAGCTACGTGAGTTCGGCTATACACTGTATGTCCATATAGCTGATGTGGGTTATTTTGTTCCCTGGGAAAGCATGATAGACCGTGAGGCACGCAAGAGGGCCACAAGCGTCTATTTCCCCGACAGGGTAATCCCAATGCTTCCAAAGACACTCTCCGAGGAGCTCTGTAGCCTGAAGCCAAAGGTTCCCAGACTCGCCTTTACTGTTCAGATGGACTTCAACAGAGAGGGTGAGAGGATAAAGGCCAGATTCTACCCGAGTATCATCCAGAGTGATGAGCGTATGACCTACACAAAGGTGAAAAAGATACTCATTGATGAGGACAAAAAACTTAGAAAGCGGTATGATTATCTACTTGGTGAGTTTGAATTGATGGCAGAGTTATGTACCATCCTGAGAGAGAAGAGGTTGAGCCGTGGTAGCCTTGACTTTGACTTTCCCGAGCCAGAGATCCTGCTTGACCTCAGGGGTAATCTGGAGGACATCATTGTTGCTGAAAGAAACTTTGCCCACATGATAATAGAGGAGTTTATGATAGCAGCCAACGAGGCAGTGGCAGAGTATCTCTTTGAAAAGGGTGTGCCTTCACTTTACAGGATTCATGAACCACCGGACCAGGCAAAGCTAGAGGCTATCTCCAAGGTGGTAAGGGCGGTGCTTGGCAAAAAGGGCAGGAAAGTAAAGGTGCGGAGCAAGGGGCTCAGACCCTCTGATCTGCCGGAGATTATTGAGGCTGTCAAGGGTCAGCCAGAAGAGGATGTGATTAATTACATACTTCTGAGGTCAATGAAGCAGGCCAAATACTCACCTGAGAATATTGGCCACTTCGGGCTTGCCTCACCCTGTTATACCCATTTTACTTCTCCCATAAGGCGGTATCCTGACCTCGTTGTTCACAGGATTCTTAGAGAGGTGCTAAAAGGCAGGGGCATGAGCGCCAGGAGGATGAAAGAGCTTGAGGAGGTGCTGCCGAATATTGCCTTCCACTCCTCAAAGATGGAGCGTAAGGCTGACGATGTGGAACGCTCCGTCATAGCAGCCATGAGGGCGTGGTTTATGAAGGACCGTCTTGGTGAGGAGTTTGAGGGCAGGGTTGTCTCTATCACGCCTTTCGGTATGAAGATTCGGCTGAATGACTTTTATGTTGAAGGCTTCCTCCATGTCTCCTATATGACAGATGATTACTACATATACGATGAGGCTAACATCCAGCTTGTCGGAAAAAGAAGAAAGAAGGTCTGGTCCATTGGTGACAGTATCACCGTAAGGGTGGACAGGGTTGATCTGGAGGAGAGGGAGATAGTCTTTGGACTTCCGGAGGCTTAAAGAGGTTCTGGATCACCTCTACAATACCTATAACTTCCACGAAAGAGCAGTTCATGACCCTATAGCCTTTTCCCGCAGATATAATCACCCCCGCGACCAGGAGATAGCAGGCCTGATAGCCTCAGCATTTGCCTACGGAAGGGTAGAGCTATTCATGCCTGTTGTGGATGAACTTCTGAAGAGGATGGGGGCAAGCCCAGCTCAGTTTCTCCATGAATTCAGGCTTTCCCGTGAGCGCAAAAGATTCTGCGACCTTAAGTACAGATTCAGCACTGGTGAGGATATTGTAGCACTCCTTTATGTGCTCTCAAAGGTCTTAAAACGGTTTGGCAGCCTGGAGGCAGCATTTTCAACCCCTTTCAATGGCAGTGATATGGCAACGGCCCTGTCGGGTTTTGTGGAATTTTTCTATGGTATTAAAATTCCCGGCAGCATAAAGATATCAAGGGGGTTTTATCATTTTTTCACCTCTCCTGACAGGGGTAGTGCCTGTAAAAGAATGAATCTCTTTATGAGATGGATGGTGAGGGACAGAGACATAGACCTCGGCATCTGGCAGGGCTTCAGCCCGGCCCAGCTTGTCATACCCCTTGACACCCATATTGCCCGCATAAGCCAGTGCCTCGGTCTTACCACTCGTAAGACAAAGGACTGGAAGATGGCTGTGGAGATAACCGAAAGTCTCAAGAGACTTGATCCTGAAGACCCGCTTAAGTATGACTTTGCCCTCTGCCACAAAGGTATAATGGGAATGTGCAGTGGCTGTGATGGCAGGGCCGATAGCTGTGAGATAAGAACCCTCCGCCTATAATCTTTTTCACAAACGAACCAGGCTCAACGCTGCTTGAGACCTCACTTAAAGATATGCCCTTTTGAAGGCAGGTCTTCATGTTGAATTTATAATGCTCAAGGTATTAATATTTAAAAACTTTCAGTAGAGGGGGTGGATTTCCCACATATTTTGATAGCCAATGCCCACAAATGCATATTATTAGTTGCCTTTTTAATCTAAGAGTTTTGAGCCATAGCATGGGCCATATTTGTTTTTTGCATGTCAAAATG
>JALUAR010000259.1 GCA_027050975.1 Thermodesulfovibrio sp. | reverse complement strand
CTCCCCAGAATCTCTCATTACGAATCAAGATCTCCGAATATTTACAAAAAGAGGGTTACACAGAGGAGGCTGCCGAAGAGTATCTGAATATTGGAAAGCTCTGTGAGGAAAAGGGAGACATTGACAAGGCCCAAGAATATTATGAAAAGGTCCTGGAAATCTTTCCCAAACATGAGAAGATTTACACAACCCTGTTCGATTTTTACATCTCCTTAGAGGAGTTCGACAAGGCCAAACAGCTACTTGAGAAGGGATTGGAGCTTTATCCTGACAGGGTGGACTTCCAGTTAATGGCTGCAGAAATCTTAATAAAGTCAGGACAACTGTCGGAAGCCAGAGATAAACTTAACAATGTTCTATCAAATTATCCGGAGATAGAAGGAGAGTATGCTACAAAGGCCAGGACCCTTCTTGCAGAAATATATCTGCAGGAGGGCAACAAAGAGCTGGCATGGCAACAGTACAGTTCCATTGTTGATGCTTACCTTGAAGAAGGCAAAACAGATGAGGCAATTAAGATACTCGAATCCTTCAGAGAAGTCTCTCCAGTTGAGATATCTTCTAAGCTCATCGATATTTATAAAGACAGGAATATGGAGGATGAGCTTGTTCAGGAGCTAATTAATCTCGGAGAGCTTAAGAGTAAGGCAGGTGAATACGAAGAAGCACTTAAACTTTACACCAGCGCCCGCAACCTTCGTCCTGATGACCTGAGTATTCAGGAAAGAATATCCGAAGTAGAAGAGCAGGCAGGCTTTACCGCTACCGTGGAAGAGGAAAAAAGCCTGAATGAAAAGCTCGTGGATGCTGACATATTCATACGCTACGGACTTACAGAAGAGGCATTGGATGTACTGGAAAAGTTAAAGGTGGAAGATCCTGAAAATATAGAGGTTCATAAGAGGTTAAAGAACCTCTACTTAGAAATCAATGATAAAGAGAGGGCAATTTCAGAGTGTCTTATCCTGGCACGTCTATATGAGAAAACAGGGGAGATTGATTCCAAAGAGCAGGTTATTAAAGAGGCTTTCGAGATAGATCCAAACGATCCCAGACTACTTGAGCTTACCGGAAAGACGGAGGAGTTTGCCGGCACTCCAACAATTGACCAGGAATTTCATGGCATGGAGCTAGCCGGTTTTGATTTTGAATCAGAAGCGGAAACCTCTGTGGAGCCTGAAAAAGAAGAGATAGAGGAAGAAGTACTTGAAGAGCCCTCTACTTTAACAGAGACTCCTTCTATAGAAGAGTATGCCGAGGATATGGCGGAAGCCGAGTTCTATGCCAGACAAGGGCTTTACAGTGATGCCATAGCAATATACGAAAGGCTTACTGAGACCTTCCCTGACAATACAGAGATAAAGGAGAAACTGGAACAACTCCGACAGAAGGCTGCTTCGGAGAACACAATACCTCAAGAGCCCCTAACCTCTGCTGATATGCAAGACTTTATAACAGACTCAATTGATACCACATTCGAGGATACCTCAACCGTTGAAGAGAAGGCAGAGAGTATCTCTGAGATAGAAACCATGGAAGAGATTACGGTATCACCAGAAGAAGCACTTATAGATGAACCTTTAAAGGAGACTCCGGAACCAGAACTTGACAGTGAAGTACTTGAGATCTTTGAGGAGTTTAAACGTGGTATCTCCGCCGAACTGGAAGAAGAAGACTTTGAGACCCATTATAATCTCGGAATAGCTTATAAAGAAATGGGGCTTATAGATGATGCAATAAAAGAGTTCCAGATTGCTCGAAAGGCGGATAAGAGTAACATTCAGACTCTAAGTATGCTGGGGGCCTGCTATATGGATAAAAAGTTATACTCTCTGGCCATAGACGCATTTAAGGATGCTCTCAGTCACATGGACAAAGACAATGAAGCCTACTGGGGTACCAAGTATGATCTTGCAATGGCGTACGAAAAAAACGGAGACCTGAAGACGGCCCTTGACATCTACATCGAGGTGTACGGCTGGGATTCAAAGTTCAGAGATGTCGACAAGAAGGTGGATACTCTGAAGCAGGCATTATCCTCGGAAAACATCGTTGCGGAAGTGGATGAGCCCCCTCCTCAAAAGAAGAAAAAAGACAGGATATCGTATCTGTAAATTTATTCTTCCGCTCCAAGGAGAGGGGAAACAAGGAGATGCTGTATGGACTATCTTGAGTACTACAACCTGAAGGAACACCCCTTTTCAAATGTTGTCGATAATAGATTCTACTACAATAGTGCTCAACACTCAGAGGCCCTGTCAAAGCTCAAGTTTGCCATCGACAGCAAACGAGGACTTGCAGTCGTAATCGGTGATATTGGTACAGGAAAGACAACCCTGGCAAGGAGACTGCTTGAAGAGCTGGATGAAGAGCATTACGAGGCAACACTTCTGGTTGTCATACATGCCTCTGTTAGCTCCGATTGGCTTCTTAAAAAGTTTGCCATACAGCTGGGTGTTGAGAATATAAAGAATAATAAAATCGACATTATCGGGCAGATTTATCAGAGGTTAATCGAGATCAATGAAAGCGGCAAGAAGGCCGTCATTCTTATAGACGAAGTCCAGATGTTGAGATCCCGAGAGATTATGGAAGAGTTCAGAGGCCTTCTTAACATGGAGATGCCTGATGGTAAAATGGCCAATTTTGTCTTCTTCGGACTTCCGGAACTGGACCAGGTTCTGGCTCTTGATGAACCGTTAAAGCAGAGAGTGGCTGTAAGAATAAAACTCACCTCCTTTAATGAAGAAGGAACAAAAGACTATATACGCCATAGACTACATGTGGCAGGATCGGAGAATGGACTTTTTACTGAAGAGGCCCTACAACGGATTCATCTGTACTCAAAAGGTGTACCAAGACTGATAAATACTATATGTGACAATGCCCTGTTAGAAGGCTATCTTTTGAAAAAAGAGCAGGTCACAGAAGACATTATTGATACTGTAGCTGTAGACCTGGGCCTGAAACCTGAGAGCAGTTATTAAGACTTCAGACTAAAAATCACCTCAAGGGCTTCATGGATATTAGTTACACCTATGATTTTCAGAGAGGTGTTAATCTTCATCCTCTGTCTATTTGCCTCCGGAATAATGGCTGCCTTGAATCCTATTTTTTCAGCCTCCTTAAGTCTTGCCTCAGCCTGACTTACCGGTCTGATCTCACCGGAAAGTCCAACCTCACCGAATGTAACAATATCATGCTCCACAGGAACCTCCCTTAGAGATGAGGCGATAGATAGGATCACCGGAAGATCCACGGCAGGTTCGACTATTCTCAGGCCGCCCACCACATTCAGATAGATATCGGAAAGCCCCAGTTGCAAGCCGCCTATCTTCTCAAGAACAGCGATAAGGAGATTCACCCTCTGTGTGTCGACCCCTATGGATGTTCGACGTGGCATTCCAAAGGTTGTAGGAGAAACAAGGGCCTGAATCTCCACGATAATCGGTCTTGTTCCCTCCACTGTAGTGGTCACCACAGAGCCTGATGCAGTGTTGTCTCTTTCACGGAGAAACATCTCGGAGGGATTATCAATCTCCATAAGGCCCGTATCCGTCATCTCAAATATTCCTATCTCGTTTGTAGAGCCGAAACGGTTTTTTACTGCCCTCAGGATTCTGAAGGACATTGTTCTTTCACCCTCGAAATACAGCACTGTATCAACAATATGTTCAAGCACCCTCGGACCTGCAAGGGCCCCTTCTTTGGTTACATGACCGATGATGAAGGTAGGAATATTTAATATTTTTGCCTTTTGCATAAGACGAGCAGAACACTCCCTGACCTGTCCTACCGTACCGGGTGCTGAGGCAAGCTCCTCGCTGTATATGGTCTGTATGGAATCAATAACAACAAGACGGGGTTTGATATTTTCCATATGATTGAGAATGGCTTCCAGCGAGGTTTCAGAAAGGATCAGAATATGTTCCGAATCAATACCAAGCCTCTGAGCTCTCAGTTTTACCTGTGATTGTGACTCCTCTGCAGATACATACAGCCCCTCCCCTTCCGCTGCCTTCAATATTCCACTCATGGCTTGAAGTAGTAACGTGGACTTTCCCACTCCCGGGTCTCCGCCTATTAACACAACAGAGCCTGGAACTACCCCTCCGCCCAGAACCCTATCAAGCTCACCTATAGTGGTAGTGAACCTTTCACCTTCGGAGAGGGAGACATCGGAAAGCGGAAGAGGTGATGCCGAGGCGGTTGAAGTTGACAGAGAGGGAAATCGTGTCTCCTCAACAAAGCTGTTCCATTCACCACACTCCGGACATCGACCAAGCCACTTTATTGAATTATATCCGCAGGACTGACAAACGAAGTAGGTCTTTTTTTTAGCCATTTAAACCCTCAAAAGGCCCATCCCTTTTCCAGGAAAATAGGCATTCCTTATTGCATGGCTGACAAACTCCTTTGCCCTTCTGGTTGCCTCCAGAACAGACTCGCATACACAGAGATAAGCCGTAAGCGAAGCAGAGAAGGCACATCCGGTACCATGGTACTGTCCTTGATACATCTCTGATTCAATCCTGTGGAAGCTTTCTCCGTCGTAATAAAGGTCTACCGCTATCCTTCTTTTTGCCTCTATATCAAGATGACCTCCTGTTATTATTACTACCTCCGGACCAAGAGACTTTATCTTTGTTGCCGCCTCATACAAATTATCTGTTGTTTCTATATGAATCCCTGAAAGCAGAGATGCTTCGTAAATATTGGGTGTTATGACAGTTGTTAAAGGAAGCAATTTCTCCATCATTCTTTCCAGTGTGCCTTCGACAACAAGTGCAGCACCGGAAGAAGAAACCGTTACGGGATCAACAACCACCTTTTTTATCCTGCCTCTTTGAATCGTCTCTTTAACAAGCTCCACTGTCTCGGGAGAGTAAAGCATTCCGGTTTTTAAAGCCTCAATAGTAAAGTCTTCCAAAAGGGGATCTATCTGTTTTTTAAGATCAGATGGTTTAACTTCAATGACATGGAAAACCCCTTTTGTGTTCTGCGCTGTCAAGGCTGTAATAGCAGACAGGCCATGAATGCCAATGGAGTGAAAGACTTTAATATCAAGCTGGGCCCCAGCTCCTGAGGTGGGATCCGAACCTGCTATGGTGAGAGCCGTTTTCATTACAACTTAACTTCAATAAAGTACTTGCTTCTGAGGGAACGGATCCATTCTCTTACTGCACGGTTGAACTTCTCCTCGTAGACAATTTCTCTCACCCTGTCTCTAATGGCACGATCAGGCTTTATCCTTTCCTGAAGATACAGGATATGCAGCCCTCTCTTTGACCAGAAAGGCGGACTGAATTGCCCCTGTTGAAGATTCTCAATAACTTTTAAAAATTCCGGGGCAAGCTCTGACTTTTTGATAAAACCAAGGTCTCCGCCTCTTGATGCATTCGGCCCTTCCGAGAATCGTATGGCAACCGCGTCGAAAGGCTCCCCCTTCTTTAACAGTTCCATAATCTCAGATGCCTTTCTCTCTGCCCTGGTTTTATCCTCTTCAGTAAAGACAGGTATGAAAATCTGTCTTAATCTGTACCCTTCCGAGGATGTTAGATCTCTATTGTTTTTAAGATAACTATCGATCTCTTCATCAGTAACTATAATTTTGCTTCTAACAGCAAAGTTCTCTACCTTGGAAACAAGAATCTGCTCGTAGATCTTCTCCTTATATTCCTGATAGGAAAGCCCCTGTTTCTCGATAGCCTCTTTGAACTCCTCCTCTGTCAGGCCATACTTATTTCTAATCGTATCTATTGCCATGTCAACCTCTTTTTCGGAGACAACTATATTCATCTTTCTGGCCTCGTTGATCTGCACCTTCAGATCTATCAACCGCTCGAGATACTGCTTTTCGTATCTCTGCAGTATCTTTCTTCTCTCTTCGGGAGGCACGTTTCTGAGCTGATCAGAAAACTCAAACTCAAGGCTCTTGTAAAGCTCACTCCATGTAATCACATCTCTACCCACAATCGCCACTACCCTGTCAATAAGAATAGCAGCATGCAGCGATGATAATGAGAACATAAAAAACAGAAGAACAAACAGAACTCTTCTCATTACAAACCCCTTGTAAAATCTAAATTAGATAATGGTTAAATCCTCTACTGCCGATGCCACAACAAAAATCTTCAGGTTATTGCTCCCTTCATCCGTGGGGATTATAAAAAACCCTTTCCTATCATCTGGATTTTTCGAAAGAAAGAACCCCTTTCTCCATGGAATATCATCCTCCGTATACCCCAGAAGACTCTCCTTATCTTTGAATCTTACATAAACCCTCTTTGCCCTTTTATCTTTAGCCTTGTATCTCTTTATCTCTCTGTAGGAGGGATCACCCTCAAAGGTTTTGACAAAAAAGATCGCCTTTAACAGATCCAGTTCTACCAAAATCTCATTACCTGTATCAGCTTCGGTAATAACCACCTCTTTTGAGTCTTCTGAAAAATTTTTTATAAACCCCTTCTTTACATTGCCATCCTTGTATCTTAAAACAACCTTTTCCATTAAGCCCTCATAACACTATAGAATAGTTTCCTCATTTAAGGACCGTCTGTGTTAGTTAATATTTATTTCAATCTTAGCCTTCTTCTTTCTTTCCTCAATCATGTGTGCCATTGTTGCCTGTCTCTTCTGTAGAATAAGCTCCTTCTTTATCTGATCCCTGGCCTCTTCGTAGGAGAGAACCTTTTCCGGTTGTCTCTCCTTAACCTTTAAAATATAATATCCGTCTCTTCCTTTATACGGTCCACCAACCTGACCTGGCTTTAATTCCTTGAGAGCATCCTTAATCTCTCCAGAAAAGAAGCCTGGTTGCACCCATCCGTAATTACTAACAACCGCTCTTTTCTCTCTTTTAAGTTTCTCAGTAAACTTATCAAAATCAATACCATCCTTTTTCATCTCATCCAAAAGGGCCCTGGCCTCTTCCTCTGTACCAGTCTGTACCAACTTTACCATTACCTGCTCAGGTTGCATATATGGAGTGGGGCGATTTTTAAAATACTTTTTCATATCCTCTTCTTTAATAGAATCATCGGGAACCAGTTTGGCTAAAAGCTTTCTTATCATCAAGGTCTCTTTCAGCTGAGACCTGTACTTATCTAAACTGAGGTTCCATTTCTTCAAAGAGTCACTGAAATTCTTCTCACCCATAAGCTGTTTAATGGAATCTATCTCTTTATTGATCTCGTCATCTGTTACGGTTATATTCTTTTCCCTTGCCACCTGTAGGAGAAGCTTCCTGCCAATAAGTTCCTGAAGAACAGCCTCCTTCAATCTCTTCTCCTGTACAGAGGCCCCCTGAATTTTGTGAGACTCCAGTCTCTGGTTCAACTGTCTCTGGAAGTCTTCCATTGATATTTCCTCACCATTGACCACTGCTGCAGGCTTTTTTGAACACCCAAAATTAAATACAACAACCAAAGCAAGCAAAACCAGAACCGAAAGTCTTTTATTCATCTACCTACCTCCTAACATATTCTTGGCAGTTGCTCTCCAGGAAGCATCTCAACCAGCCTCGTACCTCCGAGTTTTGTCTTCAGAAGAACCTTCCCTGACGGTGATGCCTTGACATCACCTATGATGTTGGCATTGCGTCCTGCATCGTGAGATCTCATCACCTCAAGAAGTGATTTTGACATATCTTTCTGCACAAAAGCAACAAGTATGCCTTCGTTTGCAACATACAACGGATCAAGCCCCAGCAACTCACAAGCTCCTTTCACCTGCTCGCTAATAGGCAGTTTTTCCTCCTCTATCTCTATGCATACTCCGCTTTCAAGGGCTATCTCCTTGAGGGTTGTAGCCAGGCCTCCCCTTGTAGGGTCTCTCATTACATGAATAGCTCTTGTATGTTCAAGCATAATCTCTACAAGCCCATTTAACGGCCTCGTATCGCTCATAACAGGAGGCTCAAAAGATAGGCCGTTTCTCTCGGCCATCACTGCAACACCGTGATTACCGATATCGCCACTTACGATGATAACATCACCAGGCATAACATTCATGGGAGAGAGATTAAGATTTTTATCCACAACACCTATGCCTGCGGTGTTTATAAATATACCGTCACCGCTGCCCTTGTTAACAACTTTGGTATCGCCTGTTACTACCCGCACTCCGGCTCTTGCAGATGCCTCTTTCACAGAGTCCAACACCCTTGTAAGAAGTTCCATCGGAAATCCCTCCTCTATAATCAGTCCCAAAGATAGATAAAGCGGTTTGGCTCCGACCATCGAGAGATCGTTTACCGTACCGTTTACCGCGAGGGAGCCAATGTCGCCACCGGGAAAAAATATGGGAGAGACAACATAGCTGTCCGTAGTAAAAGCGATCTGCTTACCATTGAAATCCGTAAGGTCAACTACAGCGGAATCATTAAACACTTCAACACCGGCAAGGGGCCCGATGGTGGTCTTGATTAGCTGATGCATGGCTTTTCCGCCACTGCCATGGGCAAGGAGGATTCTTTGTATCTTTTCTGTCTGCTCTTTTTGGGAAGATCTGTTCATCTGTACATACTATTATATCAAACCCTGCAAAAGGGATAACAACCAATCCTTAATGTCGACATTATAT
>JALUAR010000258.1:8145-8592 GCA_027050975.1 Thermodesulfovibrio sp. | reverse complement strand
GTCTTTAACATATGAAATCTCTATCGGGTCCTTTCCATTTGTTGTGAATTCAAAAATTCTGTCTTTAGGTGCTATACCTCCCATCTCTTGGTTTTCAAAATCTTTTTTACTCCAATACTTTTTAACATCCTTATTACTCGCTCCCATAAATTTGCAGCCAACTTTTTGTGCTTTCACTGTAATTTCTTTTGCATAGCAGGGGCTGACCAAAAAGAACCGGGCAGGTGCCTGATCTTTCCAATACTTTACTTCATCTCTTTTCAAGCTCAAATAATACTTATGCGCCTCCTCAGAGAGTTGATAAGTGTAATGCGGGCCGAACTGGAGAACACCGAGCCATGTCGGTGTTGTCAGTTCTATTGCGTTAATGCCAACAGGCTTGAATTTGTATTGCTTTATTTCTTCTAATTCTGTGACATAGGAAAGGAAGCCGAAAACTGCCAAGCC
>JALUAR010000258.1:0-8135 GCA_027050975.1 Thermodesulfovibrio sp. | reverse complement strand
GTTCCTCTTTTTACTCCGCTTAAAATTCCCAGAACTCCCACCTTTCCGGCATCGCTTACGAATTCTTCAGCACTTTCACGGAATGTTGTAAAGGCATCTCTACACTCATCATCTTTTACACAAATCTCGTTCTCGGGAGTGTCGTCAATAGAATCCAAAATATCTATAAGTTTGGCTTCAAAATAAGGATTCTTGAGATATTTGTCCATCTTGTTCTTGAATATATTTTCTGCAACCTTCTTCCTGTATGAAGAAGGAAGGCCTGCAAGAGTTTTCGCTCCTTTTTTGGCTATTTTCTTTACTCCGGTTTTGAAGGACTCTCTTATAAGTCTTCCTGAAAACTTTACTTTTCGGCTAATTTTCACATATAATTCAAAATAGCCGATATGTATCTGCCAAGAACCATAGAGAAGTTTATAAGGAAGGCGGCAAGACACTTTCCTGTTATACTTCTAACCGGTGCCAGACAGGTTGGAAAAACCACCCTTCTCAGGAACATTGCCGAGCCAGAAAGACAATACATTACGCTTGATGACCCTGTGGTGCTTCAACTTGCAAAGACTGAGCCTGCATTGTTTCTACAGCGCTACCGTCCCCCTCTTATAATTGATGAAATACAATATGCACCAGAACTCCTGCCCTACATCAAGATGATAGTTGACAGGACCCGGAAAAAGAACCTGTTCTGGCTTACAGGGTCTCAGCATTTCCATATCATGAAGGGCATAACCGAATCTCTTGCAGGCAGAGTAGCCATACTTAATCTTATGGGGTTTTCTTTCATGGAATCAAATGGCGAGGGGGCTAAGGTAAAACCCTTTTTGCCATCTAAAAAAATCACATCCAGATATCCTGCTGAAAACAGCCTTTCCCTTATGGACATTTACACTTATATTTTTAGAGGTTCTTTTCCGGCTCTTCATGCAGAGCCTGAAACGGATTGGGGTCTTTTTTATTCGTCCTATGTGCAGACCTATCTTCAGAGAGATGTGGCAGAGATAATAAATGTAGTTAACAGGATGAGCTTTATGAGGTTTTTGAAGGCTGCTGCAGCCCGAACAGCCCAGTTGCTGAACCTGTCAGACCTGGCAAGGGATGCTGACATTTCACCAAATACTGCAAAGAAGTGGCTTTCAGTTCTTCAGGCATCTGGCCTGGTGTATCTTCTTCAGCCATTTCATACTAATCTTAGTAAAAGGCTTGTAAAAACCCCGAAACTATACTTTCTTGATACAGGCTTGTGTGCCTGGCTTACTGAATGGAGCAGTCCGGAGACCCTTGAGGCAGGGGCACTTTCAGGGCCAGTGTTTGAGACATGGGTATTTACAGAAATCCTTAAGAGCTATCTTCATAACGGCATTGAGCCCTCTTTTTATTATTATCACGACAGAGACAGAAAGGAGATTGACCTGCTTATTTTTAAGGACGGCAGGGTATATCCTGTTGAGATCAAGAAGACCGCCTCACCAAACAGGGATATGGTAAGGATCTTTGACTCATTGAAGAGGTTGAACCTGAAGATAGAGGCAGGCTGCCTGATATGTCTTTGTAATGACATCCTACCTTTAAAGAACAATGTGCATGCACTACCTGTAGACTGTGTGGTTCAAGGGTGTGTGTGAAGTTGCTTCTCTTGACTTTATCCTTATTTTTTGATAATTTATAACCACCACACAATAGTAAAACACCGAAAAGTATTTAAACTTTGAAAGCTATATATAAAGCAAAGAAGAAGTTGAGTTAAAACGAGAAAGGTGGGATGTTCATGAGTATGTCAAGACGGGATTTTTTAAAAACAGGTATGGCCGCTTTAGCTTATGCTGCTGTTAGAGGAGTAATGCCTGAGAGTGTTTATGCTGGAGATGACAAACTTGAGGAATTCTACAAAAAACTAACCCCAGAACAAAGACAAAGAAAAAATGTTGAAGAATTAAGAAAAAAGGTTGAAGAATTTATAGAGATAATGGATTCAGTTTCTCTCAAAAAATTAAAAGGTCCAGAATATAATTTCTGGACTGATCCGTTGGCTGATTATAAAAGTATCTTTGGCTCTGTAGACAGAAGAGCCAATGCAATTGCTTATGGTTTAGATGATAAAAATACTTTTACTATGTTCGGTGTAGAAAAGACTCCACCATTGGAATATTTTATTATGCCTAAAGAGTTGAAAGGAGAACCTGTTGAGGAGAAAATGGCGACATTAAGAGAAGTAGCTAAACTGATATTTAATGACGATATACCGAAAAATAAAAAAGAAGGTGATGTGTCGACTCGTTTTGTACGGACATATAAACCCAGGATAAAAAATATAGAGTTTTATCAAGAAGCGATAGTGATTGAGCCCCTTATAGGAGAGAAAGAGGGTGAATACTACATTATCTATAAAATAGACGGCAAGTTAAAGGTGGTTGATATTGATGAAAATCACAACGTTAGAGACATACATATAGATATGTAGATTAATTTAGTTAAATGTAATATCTTTATTCACTGGCCAAACATAATCATTGTTTGGCTAAGCAGAGTAAACTCCTGTAGCTCCCCTGATTACTGGAGCCAAAGACCCAGTCCATAAAAAAAGTCCCTGACTCTGTGATTAAATTTGACACAATTTTCTGAATTCTGATATTCTGAAGTATGAAATACAGAATGAGGTGATGTGATGGCAGCAGTGAAAACAACCATAGCAGAAATCAAGGCAAGAGGACAACTTACCATACCCAAAAAGATTCGAGAGCAGACCGGACTTGACGCAGGAGATATTGTAAACATTATTCCAGTGGGTGATTCTTTAATTATTACTCCCCACAGACTTGAAATTGAAGAGGCAAGAAGGCAGATAAGAAAGATTCTTAAGGCAGCAGGCGTTTCACCTGAAGAAATCCTCGCAGACCTTAAAGAGGAGAGGGAAGCCCTCTTTGAAGAGACATACGGCAAGAAAAGTAAAGGTCTTTCTTGACTCTAATGTCATTCTGTCAGGCCTCCTAAGTGATAAATCATACCCCAGGATAATCCTTGACCTTTGCTGTCTTAATTTTGAGTTTATCCAGTTTTTTACAGGTGAATACAACCTTATTGAGATTGAACGTAATCTGAAGAAAAAACTACCCCAGGCACTGAAGGTGTACAAAAAATATCTCCCTTTTCTGAATCTACAGATCATCCCTTTGCCGGATAAGAAACTGGTGAGGAAATTAAGCAGGGATATAGCACCAAAGGATGCTCCTGTTCTTGCTTCAGCAATAATTGCAGAAGTTGACTTTCTTGTAACAGGTGATAAAAAGGATTTTGATCCCCTGAAGGGTGGGAAACACTATCCATTTACAATACTTAGTCCGTCGGAGTTTGTGAATGAAAAACTACCAGAGATACTGCGCAGAGCCTATGAGCAGAAGGAAAGTGTTTGACTCAATTTTTATGGTCTTTCAAAAGTGCTCTGCTTAGAGATGGGCCTTTTTTAAAAATTCCACAGAAATATTCTGCCGGGTTTTCCTTTAATGGCTCTATAAGAATAAGGTTTCCTTCTACTCTCAAAATGACCTTCTGCTTTGGTTTTATGCCAAGAGAATCTCTTACCTGTTTTGGTATAACCAACTGCCCTTTTGATGATATAGTTACAACAGCCATTGTCTTACCTCAAAGTTTATAGTCTTACTTTCCTGAAAATAGTATACGAAAAAAACAGATATTTATCAAATTTTATGGAATCAAACGGGGTACTATTTTAGCAACTCCCCCATTATTTCCCTCTGCTGGAGCAGGTTTGTAACCTGCTTCTGAATGTTTCCTTCGGGGTCTGAGACCCCGGGAAAACATGCGGATTCCGCTCAGAGACCCGAACCCGCATTGGGTGCGGTGGCTTTCGGCAAAGAGCATTGTAAACAGCAACATGGCGCGAGGTAAGAGCCGACCATTTCTAATTAATCTGCTACTTCTCACAATCAGATATAATGATTTATACTTAATACACGTCAGGTAAAAGAACAGCTATAATAAAGATAGATATATGTCTATATGAATTCCCTGGATAAGAGATTGAAAAAAGCAGCAGAGCTGATCAGAGGCTCAAAATGGCTCTGCGCCTTCACGGGCGCTGGGATCTCCACTGAGTCAGGCATCCCTGATTTCAGAAGTCCAGGTGGGATATGGGACCGCTATAGGATTGTCACCTATCAGGAATTTATCTCAAACCATGAGGCTCGTGTCGGATACTGGAAGATGAAACATGAACTCTTTGAAAACCTCAAGCATGCAAAGCCAAACAAAGCACACCTTGCCTTGGCAGAACTGGAAAGAATGGGTATTCTGAAATGCCTTGTTACGCAGAACATCGATGGTCTGCATCAGGACGCTGGTAATTCACCTGAGATAGTTGTTGAGATTCACGGAACAAATCGTAAGGCCATATGTATTGATTGCAACAGGACATGGCCCATAGAAGAGATTCACAGTATTCTTGAGCAGGTGGGGTATGAACCCAAATGTGACCATTGCGGTGGATTCATAAAACCTGCCACTGTATCCTTTGGTCAGGCCATGCCAGAGAAAGAGATGGGAAGGGCTATTGAGGCTGCCCACCGCTCTGATGTATTTCTCATGATCGGCTCTTCGCTCCAGGTTGAACCCGCTGCCTCAATTCCAAGACTTGCATACAACTCCGGAGCAAATCTGATCTTTATAAACAGAACCGAAACCCCTTACGATCATATGGCTACAGTGCTCTTCAGAGAAAGTGCTTCGGAAGTAATGGAAGGAATAATCAACCTGATAAAAAAACAATAAATTTCCGGGCCATTGCAATTCCGCCTCCAGGGGCGGAACAGTGTTCTTACTCATCACAGATGCCGTCATAGCCGAAACGATCCCTCTTTGACTCATGATCAAATATCCTTGTCATCCCACCTGTTATGTGATAAGATATACTTACAGAGAGAAAGGAGGGATTTATTATGAGAATATTATTGGCTGTTGATGGTTCGGAATACTCCATAGGTGCTGCAAAGTTTCTAACCCATCTGAACCTTGGCAACGAAGACGAGATCACCGTGCTTCATGTTATCCATTACGTACCGTTGCTTCACGAGATTGATACCTATCAGGATATTATTTTTGAAATAAAACAGGAGATTGCTCCAAAGATCCTTGATCAGGCCATGGATATTCTGAAGAAAACAGAGGCCAAACTCAGCACGACAATCAAAGAAGGTGAGGCTGAAAAACTTATCATAGATGCTGCCATCGATGCAGGTGCAGACATTATTGTTATGGGAGCAAAGGGCCTGAAAGGGCTCACCTCTTTTATTGTGGGAAGCACCACCAGATCCGTTGTGATTAATTCGCCAATCTCTGTATTGGCTATCAAAAGGCAGCAATGGGAGCCAAAAGGAAAACTGAAGATACTCTTTGCCACTGACGGCTCTGAGTTTGCCGATGCAGCAGCCAAATTCCTTTCAAAGATGCCCTTTGGATCAGATTCGGAAATAACCGTCATGCATGTTGTGCAATCAGCAACACATGACATTCCCGAGAGGTTTTTTATGGAGATAGACGATAGAATAAAAGAGGAGGTTGCAAGAATCAGAACCAGAGAGTTTGCCGAAGCCGAAAGAATAATAGAGCATGCAATGAAATATCTGAGGGATGGTTTTTCTGATTTAAAAAGCCTCATAAAGGTGGGAGACCCTTCATTCGAGATAATCTCTGTTGCAGAAAAGCTGAGCGCAGACATTATTGTAACCGGATGCAGAGGACTAAAAGGTATAAAGGGAGCACTGGGAAGTGTTTCCCGCAACATCATGAGACATTCTCCATGTTCCTTTCTGATATGTAAGGTATGCTAACTTAAACGCTCAGGACAACAGAAAGTATCAGCCCATCGGTAAGGGAAGGCTGCTTTAAACCTTAAAGAGATATGTAATCCAGTATCTCTTTAACAAGAGAGTCTCTATTGTGCATGCTCATCCTGAAAAGCTTTACATCTCTTCGTTTTTTTACCTCATCTATAAAGCCTCCGCCCTTCTGGGCTACTGTTGCAACAAAAGGCAGATCCGCATCCAATGCCTTTTTTACTATCCTTATAAATCTCTCTGAAAAGCATTCCATCTTTCCGATTTCATCAATCAGTATAATTCCGGCACTTAAAAGCTCCGCCTCTGTGGCTTCTAAAAACTCCTCAAAGACATCCAGATTCACTCCATACTTGCCCACCCTGAAAGGGCTCATTATATCCACATGGGCAAACACAGCCTCTGTACCGTTCAGCCCCACAAGCTTGAACCCTTTTCTAACCCTGTCTCTTCTGATCTCCTCGGCATAAAAACCTCCGGGATTAAGTCTCCCCAGGGCTTTTACAAGTTTTTTAATTAAGGTGGTTTTACCTATCCCGGGAGGACCGGTGATGAGAATATTCTTTGAGGCTCCGGCCATTGATTTTAAATCTTCAAACGTTCTGTTCTGGACTCTTTCTCACCCTTTATAACGGAGAGGAAGTCCCTGTAAAGTTCCTTCAAGAAAGTGACACCTTTTCTGAATGTCTTTTTAATATTTCCAAATAACCCCTTCTCTTTTTCGGAAAGCCTTTCTATGCGTTTCTCGATCTCTTTCTCCTCTTTTTTAAGACTCTTAAGCCGTTTCTTGATCATTCGCTTCTGCTTTTTCGATGCCCTTTTCAGATTCCTTTCCAACCGACTGATTTTGGACTTGATATCTTTCAGGTCCTTTCTAAGACTTTTATGCAATCTCTCTTTTGCCTCCACAACCTTATCTTTTGCTGTCTCCACAACATCACGAAGTTCCTTTTTGATTGACCCAGATGAGCCTGCAGCTACAGTGGCTGGCACTGACAGAACAATCAACATGAAGATAACAAAACAGAAAAGGAGTTTCTCTTTCATAGGAGTATTTTACACTATTTGCTATTTCTCCGGGAAAGCTCTTCATACATCCTGGCATTGTCAATGGCTATGCCACAGACCTCTGCCAAGGATGCTGCAAAATCTATCTCTTCATCCTCAAAGTGGCGCGGCACTCCTGTAAGCAACCTCAGCACCCCCAGGAGCTTTCCCCTGGCAACTATCGGAAGGGTAAGCATACTCTTAATTCCCTCTTCTTTAGCCTCTTTGCGATAGTGAATTCTGGGGTCTGTCGTAACATCATATATGGCAACAGGTTTTAGCTGAAGTGCATCCTTAATATTCTTCTCCATGTCAACAGGCCCCCTGCTGAGATATCTTTCGCTGAGGCCATGGGCAGCTACCAGCTTGAGCCTCTCTCCTGTCTCATCCAACAGCCTTATGGTTGCTGCCTTCACATTCATAACCTCTGGAAGCTTTCTGACGATCAGGTTAAGAACCTCATTGAGATTAAGAGTGGAGCTGACAGCCTTTGTAACCTCCTCAAAGACTCTCAGATACTCCTTCTCCTTTGAAATCCTTGTCTCGAATACTCTTGCGTTGTTTATTGCAATTGCAGCCTGCTCGGCAATGGCGGTAACAAACTTCAGATCCTCTTCCGTATATTTTACAGGCTCGGATGTATACATTCTTAAAACACCTATTACCTCATTCTTAACCCTCAGAGGGATGGAAAGGATACTCCTTATGCCCTCCTGGAGGGCCTCCTTTCTGTAACGGGCATTCCTGTCCTCTTTTATGTCATAAACAGATACGGGCCTTCCCTTAAGGGCATCCTCGATACTTGCGTCAGATTCAACTGGTCCCTTATTAACATATTTCTCACTGAGACCATAATAGGCAGCAACTTCAAGTTTATTTGTCTCCTTGTTTAACAGCCTAAGCATACTCGCCTTCACATTCATCACCTTAACCACATTCGTCACTATCAGGTTCAGCACCTCACTGAGAGAGAGGCTTGAACTGATGGCCTTACATATATGCTGATAACTCTCAAGATATATCCTCTTTTCAAAGATCTTCTCAGCACACTCTGGACACATTCCATGGGTGAAGACCCCGAATCCTGCTTTGGTGAGGTATATCTCGATATTCTCCCAGCAGTCAGTATCACTCCTGATTTTTTTGCACCATGAGCAGATAGGAATGAGGTTCTTGTCTGCCATATTTTAAAATCACATGTTCAAGGAATGATTGTCAAATTAATATTATTTATAAAATTAA
>JALUAR010000257.1 GCA_027050975.1 Thermodesulfovibrio sp. | reverse complement strand
ATAGACGAGATAGCCTTCCAGACGAATCTACTTGCCCTGAATGCAGCGGTTGAGGCAGCGAGGGCAGGAGAGCATGGAAAGGGCTTTGGAGTGGTGGCCTCGGAGATAAGAAATCTTGCACAGAGGACAACGGAGTCTGCGAAGGAGATAACAGGACTGATAGAGGATAGCGTTGAGAAGACAGGGCGAGGGGTACAACTTGCAGAGGAACTGAGCAAGAAGCTGGGAGAGATAGGCACGAGTGTCAAGAAGGTAGCTGATCTTATGGATGAGATAGCAGCAGCTGCAGGTGAGCAGGCATCAGGGATCAACCAGGTAAACACGGCCATATCCCAGATAGAGCAGACGACCCAGCAGAATGCATCTCTGGTGGAGGAGACAGCAGCCTCTGCAGAGGAGCTGGCAGCACAGGCAAGGGAACTGATGAATCTGATAGCCTTCTTCAAGGTGGAGGAGGGTGTGGCTGCTTCAGAGAAGGGAAACGGCAGAGGGGCTCAGATTGCAAGAAGGGAATCCCGGGAAACTGCACATGGAGAAACAAGGAATTTCTTTCATGGTCAGGGTTCAGAATCAAACCAGGTAGTCACCGCTGTAAAGGAAGAAGTGAAGACAAATGGAGATTTTGAAGAGTTTTGATTCAGAGATAAGTGATGAACTCTTCTTTCTCTTTTCAGATCTTATATACAGGACTTCAGGGATAAAACTGAATATTCAGAAGAAGGGGCTCCTTGTATCAAGACTTTCAAAGAGACTTACGCTGCTTGGAATAAAGGATTTTTATGAGTATTTTCAGAAGGTGCAGAGTGATAATGAAGAGCTGATCCAGATGCTCAACTGTATATCCACTAACACAACCAAATTCTTCAGAGAAAAGTATCATTTTGAATATCTGAAGAATACAGTTATCCCGGAATTGATACAATCGAGGCCAGAAAGAACCTTAAGGATATGGAGCGCCGGTTGCTCAACCGGAGAGGAGCCTTATTCTATTGCTATAACTGTTTATGAAGCACTGAGAAACAATGGCATACCTCATGGTAGCTGGGACATCAAGATACTCGCTACTGATATATCCACAAAGGTGTTGAAGACCGCTGAAAACGGGATTTATGAGGTTGAGCAACTTCCAGATTTTATGCCTCTGGATATGACAAGCAGGTACTTCCTTAAAGGAGTTGGAGAGAATAAAGGCAGGATAAAGGTGAAGGATTCCCTGAAGGATATTATAAGATTCAGGAGATTGAATCTTAAAGACAGAACATACCCATTTAAAAGAAAATTTGATGTTATATTCTGCAGAAATGTGATGATCTATTTTGATGAAGATATGAAGCGGCATGTTATCTCCAATTTCCATTATTACCTGTCCAGTACCGGCTATCTTTTCCTGGGCCATTCAGAGACGATGCTTGGCAGGGATCAGTTCATTCCGGTTTATATAACGGTATACAGAAAGAGATGAAGAGAATAATCCTGAATGTTGGTGATATTGTGGTATCCAGTGAGCCTTCCATCCTGGAGACGGTTCTTGGCTCCTGTGTCTCTGTCTGCCTGTGGGATGTACAGTTGAGAATAGGAGGGATGAACCACTTTATGCTACCACAGATGATTGATGGTATAAAGAATCCAGCATACTGTGGAATGGAATCAACAGACAGACTGATCAATACCATCCTTGAGATGGGTGCCAGCATAAATAATATCAAGGCAAAGATATTCGGTGGTGGCAGGGTAATCAAGGTCTATCAGAGGTTTGATGTGGGAAGCGAGAATGTCATGGCGGCAAAGAAGCTCCTGATGAAGTACGGCATTCCTATCATTAGCGAGCTTACTGGAGATAAACATGGTACAAAGATCGTCTTTTATTCTGCCACAGGCAAGGTCTTTGTAAAGAGAATAAAGGGACATGAAGAGAGCATCCTCAGAAGTCCTTCAGAAGAAAATCTTATTAGAGGTGAAATGAGATGGTAAACAATAAGATCAAGGTTCTGATTGTAGATGATTCAGCAGTTATAAGACAGATTCTTACAGAAATACTGAATCAGGCAGATGATATAGAGGTGGTTGGCACTGCACAGGATCCCATATTTGCCATGAACAAGATCAAGAGTCTGAAGCCCGATGTGATAACGCTCGATGTGGAGATGCCAAGAATGGATGGCCTGACTTTCCTGGAAGAATTGATGAAGACCAGTCCCATACCTGTGCTGATGGTAAGTGCCTTGACCCAGAGGGGGAATGAAACGACTCTCAGAGCCCTCGAACTGGGTGCTATAGATTATATACCAAAACCCAGGATTGATATATCAAAAGGAGTTATTCAGCTTGGCGAGGAGATCATCAGGAAGGTAAGAATTGCTGCAAAAGCAAGGGTAAGGACAGGGTCCAGTCATAAAAAAACCGAGAGCAAACCCTTGCCTTCTGGCTTCAAGCTGACAACCACCGATAGGATAATCGCCATAGGAGCCTCAACCGGTGGAACCCAGGCTGTTACAGAAATTATAACTGCATTGCCAGAATCGACTCCTGGCATTGTGATAGTTCAGCATATGCCTCCCATGTTTACCCGTTCCTTTGCCGAAAGATTGAATGCCATCTCCAAGCTGGATGTGAAGGAGGCATGCACAGGAGACAGGATCATCAGGGGCAGCGTACTGATTGCGCCAGGTAACAAGCATCTGACTATCAGACGAAATGGGGCCATGTATTATACAGAGGTAAAGGATGGACCCATGGTGAACTTTGTCAGGCCCTCGGTTGATGTCCTGTTCAACTCTGTTGCAGAGTATGTTGGTGGGAATGCTGTAGGTGTTATTCTAACCGGAATGGGTGAAGACGGAGCAAAGGGGTTACTTGAAATGAAGAAGACAGGGGCCTTCACCATTGCCCAGGATGAGGCCTCTTCTGTAGTGTTTGGCATGCCCAAAAGGGCGATAGAGATAGGTGCAGTAAAGAAAGTTGCACCATTAGAGGAGATACCAAGGATTATTTTAGAATGTGTTATTAAATCCTGAAACAATTCTCATAGTCATCCCTGTTCGCTGAGAGAGTGCATGCCACTACTGCGAAACACTTTCCTGGCCTGAGAAACGACAGTTTTGTCATGAAACAGCCTCATACACCTCAAATAAATACAGAGGTCTCCAGCCGTAAACGCGCTGAGAGACCTCTGTATTACCTGCTATGCTCTGTATAAGGCAGATTGCTTCCGCCCCGATCAAAGTAAGGATATGAACTAACTGGCCATTGCAGCTTTTTTATACTCCCTTATCATTTCAGCCATTCTGTCTTTTTTGGCTAGCTTCTGCTTCTTGATACTTTTTATCTCCACTTCCTCCTCTGGTGAGAGATAATGCTTGCTGTCAAGCTCTGAAAGCCTGTTCTCAAGAGCTCGATGTTCCTGCTCAAGCTGCCTGAACTCCTCACTTTCCGCCCTTAAAAGCTCAACTATCTCCCTGTCCTTCATGTTGCCTCCTTTCCCATCCCGAATGGATGGAAGTTGATTAATTGTTACCTATCATTTCAGCAAATATCCTTTCGGATAATTTAAAGGAGTTTTCAATACAATCGTTAAAACCAATGCCTCTGTAAGCATTACCTGTAAGATAGAGCCCCTTGAATGAGCCCACCCTGGTTTCAATCTCCTCGAGCAGCTTTGCGTGTCCCACATTATACTGGGGAATGGCTTTCTCATGTCTGTAAACCCTTTTCAGCTCAGGCGTGGCATCCAGTCCCATTATTTCCGAAAGCTCTTCAAGCACTATATTAACCAGTGTCTCCTCATCATTCAGAGCTATCTCCGGAGCCCTGGCTCCACCAACCATGGTTCTGAAAAGCACATATCCATCGGGAGCACGGTTAGGGAATATACTGGAGTCCCACAATGTACCAAGGATTCTCCTTCCCTCTTTATATGGAACGAGAAATCCGAAGCCATTGATGTTATGAGAGATATCCTCAATCCTGAAGCCAAGACATACAACCGAAACAGGAGGATAAGGGATCCGGTTGAGAATCCCGGGAAGATCACGGTTCATCTCCTTAAGGATCTCCGCTGTCTCATAGGCAGGACATGCAAGTACAACGGCATCGCTCTTAACCGTTTCCCCGTTTTCCAGGTAGAGTCTGTAAGCAGAGTTAACCTGATCAAGCCCCACCACTTTACTAGAGGTCCTTATACGCTCACCAAGATACTCTCTTAGGGTCTTTATCACCGTCTCCATCCCGTCAAAAAATGAGGTTAATGTGCCACCTGGAGAGGGACCGACCTCTCTACCGGTCTTTTTGGCCTCTTTCTGGAGTTTAATAAGCGCTCGAAACAGACTGCCATAGTTCCTCTCCAATTCGTAAATCCTGGGAAAACAGCTTTTAAGGCTCAGTTTCTCGGGATCTCCAGCATAAATTCCCGATGCCATGGGGTCAATAAACATCTCGTATGCCTCTTTACCAAGACGACGGCGAGCAAAGGATGCAAGGGATTCGTCCTCTACAGTTGCACGGGGTGCCAGTATCTCATAAAGGAGTCTGCCCTTCCCGCAGGGGCTGATAAGCCCGCTGAGGAGAAAAGCACCTGGAGATTCGGGTAGCAGATGGAGACGGCCTCTATGGTAAATGTATCTTCTTCTTGCGGCATCATTACTCCTTAGAGGCTTAAGGGAGAGGCTTTTAACAAATTCCAGAGTACGAGGTTTGTTGTCCAGGAAGCCGTTAACACCACTTTCACAAAGAAAACCGTCGTTTCGATCGGTCCAGATCTTCCCGCCAGGCCGCTTTGATGCCTCAAGTACTGTTATTTCAAGGTTTTTTTGTTTTTCAAGGAGAAAATATGCTAAGGATAGCCCTGAGATTCCACCACCAACAATGGTGATATTCATCTCAGGGAACTCCTGTATGGAAGGATTTTGAATCGCATTGTCTTAATCACATTATATCATTTTTTTATAAGAAATGCTACACCCTATCCAACAACATTCAATTTTCTGACTCTGAAACCGACCCCCAAAGAATCAGCTATCTCTTTACACTTTTTAATATCCACCCCAGGCATCTCCACAACCGTCACTACCACCTCAGGGGTATGTTTTTTAGCCTCTTTTATGAACTCCAAAACAGCCTTAAAGGCGCCTTTGTAGAGGGGCTTGCATATTACATTGTATGTCTCCTCATCCTGGGCATCAAGGCTAATGGAAAACTTATCAACAAGCCCTTTGAGTTCAGGCAGGATGTTTCTTCCGTGTATCAGATTTCCATGGCCGTTGGTATTAACCCTGACACTGCCGCCCTGCTCTTTTATCCAGCGTGCCAACTCTTTCACTATCTCGAGCCTCATCAGAGGCTCTCCGTAGCCACAGAAGACTATCTCCTTATATTTCCTGGGGTCTCCGATAGCATCCTTTAACTCTTCAAACCCCGGCTCATGCTCCAGTCGCAGGTTATGCCCCTTAACATAATCACTATGAAACCTGATACAGAATGAACAGGCATTGGAGCACCTGTTAGTGATATTTAGATAGAGGGAATTCCTGATCTTATATGCAATGGTTCCCTTGTCCGGAAGTTCGCCGATACCAAAAAGCCTTCTGGCATTCAGGGTTGTTATTCTGGCAATATCCTCAGGTGTTACTCCCCGAAGTTCGGCAAGTTTTTCCGCAGTATGTATAAGATAGGATGGCTCGTTTCTCTTCCCCCTGTATGGCACGGGAGTAAGATAAGGGGCATCCGTCTCGATCAGAAGATATTCATCTGGAATAGCCTTTGCAACTTCCTGCAGTCTCCGCGCATTAGAGAATGTAACTGGACCGGCTATGGATATATAAAATCCCATTGCCATTGCCTCTTCTGCCATGGCAAGGTCACCGGAGAAGCAATGCATTACACCCCTGCTTACACCACTGTCTTTAAGAATTCTGAGAGTGTCCTTCTTTGCATCCCTGCTGTGTATAACAACAGGCATATCAAGCTCCTTTGCAAGGGTCAGCTGCTTTGCAAACACATCTCTCTGTACATCACGCGGTGAATGATCATAATGATAGTCAAGTCCTATCTCACCAATGGCAACAACGCTTCTGTCGCGGGCAAGCCTTCTGAAGGTCTCTGCAATCTCTTTGGAAAACTTCTTTGCATCATGGGGATGAAGCCCTACAGTAGCATACACAAACTCCCTGAAGGTATTGGCAAGTCTTATAGCCTCTTCAGAGCTCTCCACATCAGTGCCAATCGTAATTATGCTGACAATACCGCTCTGTTTGGCACGGGTAATCACAGCATCCCTGTCAGCATCAAACTGGGACATCTCAAGATGGCAGTGGGTATCGATGTACTCAGGCTCCATACTTCTTGAGCCTTCCAGAATTGGCAAGGGCTAAAGGCAGGATGTTATAGGCTGGAAATATTCCCAACTCTCCCTTTGCGCACTCCCTTTCGGAGAAGCCCTGACTCAGCCCTCCCAGCACATAAGGAGAGTGCAACAGCACCGGCACGGGATGCCAGCTATGAGATTTAAGCACTGCAGGTGTGGAATGGTCGCCTGTAATTATCAGGACATCCGGCTTCAGCGCGAGTATGTCAGGCAGATGCTCATCAAACTCTTCTATCTTCTTGGCCTTTCCTTCAAAATTGCCATCTTCACCATAGGAGTCCACCTTCTTTACATGGAAGAAGAAAAAGTCATAATCATTGAGATTTTCTTTAAGAAACTCTATCTCTTCCTTTATATCACCGTTTACAGGAGGCGTATCCATACCAATCAGCCTTGCAAGTCCTCTATACATTGGATACACGGCAATGGCCAGGGCCTTTAGTCCGAATGATTCCTCAAAAGACGGAATCGAGGGGACCTGAGAAATGCCCCTGAGGAGAATAAAGTTTGCAGCCTCCTCATCCTTTAATATCTCATGTGCCTTCTGAACAAGCTTCTCAGCCACCCTTGCCACACGCTCTGACTGATGATTACCAGGGACTGGTTTAAGAGGTGGCTTGCCAACCTTCTGGGGGTCCGTATCATTGACATTGTCAGAGCATTCATCCAGAGGTTCGGGAAAACGGAATATGGCAGCAAACCTGTGCTCTATACCGGGAGCAAATATTATCTCTGCCTCATCTATCCTTGGAATGGCTTCCTGGAGTTTTTCCGTCAGAGCCTTGCTTTTTTCCGTTGGAATACGGCCTGCCCTTCTGTCCTTAACAAGACCCTCCTGTATCGTGGCATAGTTACCTCTGACAGCTATATCCGTGTTTTTCAGTTCCATGCCAAGACCCAGGGCCTCGAGAACACCCCTTCCAATCTCCCACTTAAGGGGATCGTATCCGAAGATACCCAGATGGCCGGGCCCGCTTCCTGGTGTAATTCCATAACTGACCGGCACATGAAGCCCTGTTGCAGACACCCTTGCCAGGGCATCAAGATTGGGAGTTCTTGCCGTCTCAAGCTCTGTCTTGCCATTTAATGGAAGACCTCCGAGCCCGTCAAGAACTATCATGAATATCTTTGTATTGTTCTTCTGTACCAGTTTCTTTATAAGTTCCTGCATGGTTTAATGATACAGAAAAGCTCCTTCTCTTTTCAAGTTTCAGACTAAAACCGAATCGCCCTGTACAGAAAAAGTATTCCCATAGCAACTATTATCAGACCTGAGATCCTGTACAGTCCCGTTCTCATTCTACCACTCAATACCCTGACAATACTTCCGAAGAGCATCAGCGAAGGCATTGTTCCAAGCCCGAAAAAAAGCATGAAAAGTCCTCCCCTGATCAGCCCCTCGACATGGGATGGTGCCTCCATTCCGACTCTTGAGGCACCAATAAAAGCGGTATATACAAGCCCGCAGGGAAGAAGACCCAGCACAAGCCCCATCGGATAAAAGGCCCCTGTGGTAAAATCACCTTGGAAATATCCGGCTATCCTCTTCAGCAGAGCTGATGTGTTAATGATCTCTTCTATTCTCTTTACAAGGGGAAATATACCCATAATGCTAAGACCAAAGATTATGATAAGGACACCGGCAAGTATCATTATCACCTTCTGAATAGGCTCTATATTCCGAAAAAAACTGATGTATGAGCCTGTAACCCCCATGATAGCGCCAACCATGGTATAGGTGCTTACCCTTCCTATGTTGTATAAAAGATTAGGAAAGAAGACCTTTCTGCTTGTTCTCAGGCTGAAAGTGGCAACAATCGGACCACACATCCCTATACAGTGGCTAATTCCTCCCAGAAGTCCTGTAAGAAACATTAAGAGGTATATTTCTTCCATCACTGTTTTTGTTTCCCCGCATCCGTTTCAGCCATATGCCTCATCTTCGACAATAGATTCCCAGACAATCCGTCATAATTATGACAGAAAGTAAAAAGCTAGTATTCCACATTGAACCTGTACCTGACAACTCCTATTTTACCTATTTCAACCTCAGCCTGCCATAGCCGTTTACCACTCGGACATTTAACTATTATGCCTTCACCTATATACTCTCCGGAAGATATTCTCTCAAGGATAACATAGTTTTTTCCCATATTCATTCCCGGCATTGTAAGATCAATGATTAGCCGCTTAGGCAGGTTATTGATAACATTGCTGTGCCCCTTTATGGAAATCCGGAAGCTTAATTTGTTAAGAGCCTTTACTGGTTTTGGTGTTATATCCAGCACCACCACAGCATACCCCACTCTTTTCTCACAAGGACCCTTCTGGAT
>JALUAR010000256.1 GCA_027050975.1 Thermodesulfovibrio sp. | reverse complement strand
CTTTAAACCAATAGTCTATCTGTCAGCTCTCAGAAAGGGATATATACCGGAGGATCATATAATAGACGCTGAAGTTGGCTATCCCACACCCGAAGGGGATGATGTCTGGACTCCCAGAAATTACGAACGGACCTACAGAGGCCCGGTGACCATGAAAGAGGCCCTTGCCCACAGTCTTAATGCAGCCACTGTCTGCCTTGCCGACTCCATCGGCCTGAGAAGTATAATCAAAACAGCACGGGAACTCGGAATAAAGAGCAGGATACATCCATATCTGTCCTCCGCAATAGGTGCCTCTGAGGTTACACTCCTTGAGCTGGTCTATGCCTATGCGACAATGGCCAATGGTTACAGGCTAAAACCCTTGTATGTGGAGAGAGTGGAAAACAGTGATGGCCTGGTGCTTGAAGAGAACTATCCGGAGATTCAGAGGGTAATCGATGAGGTCCTTGTGGATGAGATGCGTTACCTCCTGAGGTCGGTAATCCTGGAAGGAACAGGCAGAATGGCCCGATGGCTTGATCGCCCAGTATACGGAAAAACAGGCACCACCAATGACTACACCGATGCCTGGTTTGTGGGATTTGATGATCAGATAGTTCTGGGTGTGTGGGTCGGCAGGGATGACCATACCCCTATCGGAGAAAAGGAAACCGGTGCCCGCGCTGCCCTTCCTATCTGGATTGACTTTATGAAGAATTACAGATAGGTAAGATTATCCATGTGCCTCTGCCCAGTCTTTTCCATAACCAATCTCTACTTTAAGAGGGACCTTCAGTTCCATAACTCCTTCCATCTCCTCCTTGACGAGGTCTTTGACACTGTCCAGTTCATCCTCTTTTACCTCAAAGAGTAGTTCGTCATGAACCTGAAGAATCATTCTGCTTTTATAACCCTCCCTTTTTAGCCTCCTGTATATCCTGATCATGGCCATCTTTATGATATCCGCAGCAGTGCCCTGTATCGGAGTGTTCATGGCAAGACGCTCTCCAAGGGCCCTTTGCTGGGCATTGCCGGATGAGAGCTCTGGAATGGCCCTTTTTCTTCCCGACAGTGTTCTCACATAGCCGAGCCTCCTTGCCTCCTCAATGATACGTTGCACATACCTCTGTACACCTTCATGTTTCAGGAAATACTGATCAATATAATCCTGAGCATCATTTCGTCCCACTCCTATTGCTTCCGAGAGCCCGAATGCACTCATACCGTAAATCACTCCGAAGTTCACTGTTTTGGCGATCCTTCTCATATCAGGTGTAACAGCATCCTCCCCCACATCAAAGATCTCCATGGCTGTCCTGGTATGGATATCCACACCTGTTCTGAATGCCTCCACAAGGGCCGAATCACCGCTTAGATGAGCAAGGATTCGGAGCTCAATCTGTGAGTAGTCAGCAGACAGCAGATAATAACCCTTCTCTGCAACAAAGGCCCTCCTTATCCTCAATCCCATCTCACCCCTTACAGGTATATTCTGCAGATTCGGGTCACTGCTGCTGAGTCTGCCAGTGGCAGTCACAGCCTGATTAAAGGTTGTGTGTATCCTTCCGGTCTCGGGGTTGATCAGCTTTGGAAGGGCATCCACATAGGTACTTTTCAGTTTGCTGAGACTCCGCCAGTTCAGTATCTCAAGAGGAAGATCATGCTCTCTTGCCAACTCCTCAAGAACCTTAACCTCTGTAGAGTATCCGGTTTTTGTCTTTTTCTTCGGTTTCAGACCTAATTTTTCAAAGAGAATTCTTCCAAGCTGCCGGGGAGAGTTGATGTTGAACTCCTCACCAGCAAGGCTGAATATCCTGGACTGGAGGGCTGAGAGTTCCCGTTCTATCTCCTTTGAGATCAGACCGAGGATCTCCCTGTCAACCTTTATCCCTGTATATTCCATATCTGCAAGCACCTCTACCAGAGGCATCTCTATATCAAAGTAAACAGAGTCAAGCCCCTCCTCCTTAAGCCTCCTGAATAGTTCCTTTTTCAGGGAGTGGATAACCGCCAGATCGTCTGCGGCAATCTCTGCCATCTCCTCAATGGAAAGATCTTCCAACGAACGTTTTCTGCCAAGTGTCTCCTCTATGCTTCTCTTTCTCAGATACAGATGATCAAGTGCCGCCTCCTCAAGGCTATGGTTAGACTTGTTTGGATTAAGCAGATAAGAGGCTATCATGGTGTCATACATCCTGCCACTCGGTTCTATCCCGTATCTCTTTAAAAGCACTATCTCACGCTTTATATCGTGTCCTGTCTTTTTAATACTCTCTTCCTTAAACACCCCTTTCAACCTGCCAAAAAAATCCTCAGGTGTTATCTGTACAGATGCCTCAAGCGTCTGATGTCCCATGGGAATATACCAGTAAGGCTCCTTTCCAGTTGAAATTGCCATACCTATTACAGGAGAAGATATGGGCAGTTCCATATAACCTCTTAGCACCATCTCATCCTTAATCTCTCCTAACAGTTTTTCTATCTCCTCGCTCCTGCGGACTGTGCAATACTTTACATTCAGCTTCATCGGCGGCACCATCCTCACAAGGGAGGTGAATTCCATCTCCCTGAAGATCTCCAACAACTCCTCCCAGTCAGGCTCCCTGAGCATACATTCGGAATAATCAATCTCCACAGGCACATTCCTCTGAATCCTTGCAAGAGAGAGGCTTAATTTTATGTTGTCCTTTTCAGAGGCTATCAAATCCCTGAATCTCTCCTTCTCTATAAGTCCAGGGTTTTCTATCAACTCATTGATGGTATGCCTTTTCAGAAGCTCCGTGGCGGTCTTCTCTCCTATGCCCTTCACTCCCGGAATATTGTCAATACTGTCACCAGTTAGTGCCATCACCTCGGGAATCCTTTCTGGTGGCAGACCGAACCTTTTCAGTACATCTTCTCTCTTGATTATCTTATTTTTCATCGGATCATAAATCCTTATATTGCCATTCAGCACCTGTAACATATCCTTATCACCGGTAACAATGAATACATCCACACCGTCCTCGGCAGCCTTCTGTGCCAGTGTGGCCAGAACATCATCTGCCTCGTAACCGGCAATCTCGTAGGTCTTTATTCTGAATGCCTGAACAAGCTTTCTTATGTATGGAATCTGGCGGACAAGATCATTAGGTGTTTCCGGTCTCTGTGCCTTGTACTCCTCATAGAGCCTGTGTCTTTCCGTGGGAACAGGCGAGTCAAAGGCTATTGCCATAGCCTGAGGAGAGCGCTCCTTTATTATCTTCAGAAGCATATTTGTAAAACCGTATATGGCATTCGTGGGAAAGCCCTTTGAGTTTGAAAGGTCTCTTATGGCGTGGTAGGCACGGTAGATAAAGGAGTTTCCGTCAATCAGATATATGTTTTTTACTGGCTTTTTAGTGGTCATCTTATGGAAAGATCATCCTCAGGCATCAACAGAGACCTCTTCCGGCTCTTGTACCTCAGTAGAGTACTTGCACTCCTTATTCGGACAGGTCAGTCTCTTTTTACCTGAACGGTCTCTTTTTTCAAGAAGAAACTCCGAACCACACTCGGGGCATTTCTCAGGCACAGGCCTCTGCCAGGTGGCAAACTTGCAGGAGGGCCAATTGCTACAACTCCAGAAGACTCTGCCCTTTCTGCTCCTCCGCTCAACAATATCTCCGCCATCAAGGGGACATTTAACACCTGTACTTAAGGGCATTGTGCCTTTGCACTCGGGATAACGGCTACAGGCAAGAAATCTGCCAAACTTACCCTGTCGTATAACCATACCTGCTCCACATTCCGGACACTTCTGGTCAGTCTCCTGAGGTGGCTGCTTCTGGCCTTCATCCTCAAGGGGTCTTGTATTCTTGCACTCAGGGAATCCGGTACAGGCAAGAAACCAGCCATGTCTGCCCCACCTCTTTACCATTGGTTTTCCGCATTCCTCACATACTATATCCGTTTCCTGGTCCTCGGGCTTTACCCTGCCCAGGGTCTTAAGTGCCTCATCAAGTTCCTTATTGAAAGGGCCGTAGAACTGACTTACCACCTTAACCCAGTTCACCTTACCCTCTTCAATCCTGTCAAGTTTGTCTTCCATCTTGGCTGTAAATCCAACATCCATAAGGTCAGGAAATCGTTCCACAAGAAGGTCATTTACCACCTCTCCAAGTGGGGTGGGAACAAGCTTGCCATCCTCCTTCTTTACATACCTGCGCTGTTGAATGGTAGTTATAATTGTTGCATATGTACTTGGCCTTCCGATACCCTTGTCCTCAAGGGCCTTGATAAGCGTGGCCTCGGTATATCTCGGAGGAGGCTGTGTAAAGTGCTGAAATGCCTTAATCTCCTTTAAGGCAAGGTTCTGCCCCTCTTTAAGACGTGGCAACTGACCTGAAGAGGCATCCTCATCAGAGGCATCCTTTGCCTCCTGAGTCTCGTCAGTGTAAAGAACCATATACCCCTTGAAGGTGATTACATCACCCGTTGCCCTGAACTCTGCCTTCTCCTCTTTATCAGTGATAATAAATGTTGTATGGTCTATTTCGGCAGGAGCCATCTGGCTTGCAATAAATCTCTGCCATATAAGCCTGTAAAGGGCATACTGGTCACGGCTAAGATACTTTTTTACAGCCTCAGGGGGCCTAGTCATATATGTAGGTCTTATTGCCTCATGTGCATCCTGAACCTTGGACGAGGACTTCTTTGTTTTTCTCGCACCCGTTTTTTTGGGCAGATACTCCTCACCGAACCGCTCCTTTATATACTCTCTTGCAGCCTCCTGCGCCTCTTCAGCAACCCTTACAGAGTCTGTCCTCATGTATGTAATAAGGCCCACTGAGCCTTCACTGCCAAGCTCAATACCTTCATACAGCTGTTGTGCAATGGTCATTGTCTTTTTCGGTGTGAAACGGAGTCTTCTTGATGCCTCCTGTTGGAGTGTACTTGTGATGAATGGAAGGGGTGGATTACGTTTCCTCTTTCTTTTCTGGACACTTTTAAGGAGATATTCCTCTTTCTCCAGTATCTTTAAGAGACGGTTAGCCTCCTTCTTATTCTTGAGGAGGAACTCCTTCTTCTCTCTGTTTATAACATGTTTGTTATCGTATTTGAAAAGTACCGCCTTGAAGGACTGTTTATCCGGCTCACCCTCTGTATCCCTGACATAAGGGACAAACACTCCAGCGATACTCCAGTACTCTGTAGGTTTAAAGGCGGATATCTCCCGCTCACGCTCCACCACAAGTCTCAATGCCACTGACTGAACCCTACCTGCACTGAGTCCCTTCCGCACCTTCTTCCACAGCAGCGGACTCAGGCCATAACCCACAAGCCTGTCCAGCACTCTCCTGGCCTGCTGTGCGTCAACCTTTTTCATATCAATCTGGCCAGGATTTTTGATTGCCTCCTTTACAGCCTTCTCGGTAATCTCATTAAAGGTTATACGGTATATCTTTGGCTTCTTTCCTTTATCAGATGCCTTCTTTTTTGAGCCTCCCGAGCCGTTCAATACCTCGGCTATATGCCATGCAATAGCCTCACCCTCACGGTCAGGATCAGGAGCAAGATAAACAACATCCGCCTCTTTAGCAGCCTTGCTCAACTCCTTAATAATCTTCTCCTTGCCGGGAATTATAATATACTCAGGCTTGAAGCCGTTTTCAACATCAACCCCTAAGTCTTTCTCAGGCAGGTCTCTCACATGTCCGATGGATGCCTTTACAGAGAAACCTTTACCAAGAATTTTATTGATTGTTTTTGCTTTCGCAGGTGATTCAACTATTACAAGTGATTTCATTTTCTCTTCCACTCTTCATTTTTAAATATATAATCTTCAATAATTCCATGTCCTTCAATGCCATATTAACCTTTTTCCGTTGCCAAAGACAAGGGCATAGATATCCTCAATCTCCATCTCCCCCTCTCTCATAAAGAGGTAAAGGAGAACGGTTCTGAGGGTATCCGCCTCATCCTCATCAATTACCTTTGATTTTTCGAGATTGGATAATTCCTCGTTTACACTGAAAAGGTTAATATTCGACTGATCAACCTCTGTCAGGATCTTATCCAGGTCTCCGTCCTTTTCAATCAACTCCTCTGAGATCAGTCTTAATAGTTCAATAAACTTCCTGTACACCACAGACCTCCTACGAAAGATAAAATCTTTTACCTCTGGCCTGCCTTACCACACCTTTAAGCTCCAAACCGGTAAGAATGCTTAACAGTCTATTCAAAGGCATCTGGCACTGTCTTGTCAATACATCCACATGAACCGGCTCTCTGCTTAGTTTCTCTGTAATCATCCTCTCCTCATCACTCAAAGGTATATCACGCCTCTTTGTCTCTTTAATGAACCCTTTAAGTTGAGGAGCCAGCTCTCGCAATACATCCTTTGCACTACCAACCAGAATGGCACCGTTTTTTATCAACGTATTCGTACCGGCAGAGTTCTTTGATGTTATCATGCCCGGCACGGAGAAGACCTCTCTGTTCTGTTCAAGGGCATAGCGTGCAGTAATAAGGGCTCCGCTGTCAGTGGTTGCTTCCACAACAACCACTCCAAGAGAAAGCCCGCTTATTATTCTGTTTCTTACCGGAAAGTTGCCGCGGGCAGGCTTGGTTCCGGGAGGGAACTCACTTATTACGGCTCCGCTTCTCTGGATTCTCTTCATAAGGCCGGCATTCTCTGCTGGATAAGGCACATCAATGCCAGAGCCAAGGACTGCAATTGTCCTTCCACCCCTGATAAGTGCAGCTGTGTGTGCCACTGTATCTATGCCCCTTGCAAGACCACTCACCACTGTTAGTCCTGCCTCTGCAAGCTCACCAGCAATGAGATCCGCAGCCCTTCTGCCATATTCTGTGGGTCTTCTTGGCCCCACTACTGCCACTGAAAACCGATCCTCTTCAACAAGTTCTCCTTTTACGTATATAAGAAAGGGTCTGCTGTCAACCATCCTGAGAAGAGAGGGATAGGCATCATCATTCTCTGTGATGATCCTTATTCCCTCTTCAGCCGACCTGCTGATCGTATCTTCAACAGCCTTCCAGTTGTCAAATGCCCTGATTGCCCTGGCCCTGTGCGGTCCGATACCCTCCACGTCTTTCAACTCCCCAGCAGAGGCATTGAAAATGGCTTCAGCAGAGCCGAAGGCATCCAGAAGGGCCCTTACACTCATAGGGCCGATCTCCTTTATCATGGAAAGGGCTATCCAGTAAGAGATATCGGACATCTCCCTAACTGTCTTTAGCAGGTCTTCTATATCTAAGCCTCAGGGCGTTCAGTTTTATAAACCCCTCGGCATCGGCCTGATTGTAAATCTCATCAGCCTCAAAAGTGGCAAGCTCCGGGCGGTAAAGACTGAAGGGAGACTTTCTTCCTACAACCATACAATTACCTTTGTAAAGCTTGAGCCTGACCGTACCAGTAACATTTTCCTGAATCTCATCTATTAACCTTTGCAACGCCTCTCTCTCGGGAGAAAACCAGTAACCATAGTAGACACACTCTGCATACCTTGGAATCAGAGAGTCCCTGAGATGGAGCACCTCCCTGTCAAGAGTTATTGACTCCACAGCCCTGTGTGCCACGTGAAGAACCGTTCCTCCCGGAGTTTCGTACACACCGCGAGACTTCATACCCACATATCTGTTTTCCACGAGATCCACCCTGCCAATGCCGTTTTCACCAGCTATACGGTTCAGTCTTTGTAGCAACTCAAAGGGAGAGAGCCTCTCTCCGTTAAGTGCCACGGGGTTACCACTGGCGTACTCTATCTCAATGTAAGTCGGCCTGTCCGGCGCCTTCTCAGGAGGAATCATCATTGTATACATATCCGCCGGTGGTTCCTGCCAGGGGTCCTCCAGAACACCGCCTTCATAGCTGATATGGAATATATTACAGTCCATGCTGTAGGGTTTCTCTTTTGTAACAGGAACATCAATGCCTTTTGATTCGGCATATTCTATAAGTGACTGCCTAGAGTCAAAAGGCCACTCCCTCCACGGAGCAATCACCTTTATTGACGGATTCAATGCATAATAGGTAAGCTCAAATCTTACCTGATCATTTCCCTTACCTGTTGCTCCGTGAGAGACAGCATCGGCACCCTCTTTGCGGGCAATCTCGATCTGCCGTTTTGCTATCAGGGGTCGTGCTATGGATGTGCCCATTAAATAGACGCCCTCATACACCGCATTAGCCCTCAACATGGGAAATATGTAGTCCTTTACAAACTCCTCTCTCAGGTCTTCAATGTATGCCTTTGATGCACCTGTACGGAGTGCCTTCTGCTTTATCGCTTCAAGGTCTTCACCCTGGCCAAGATCGGCGCAGTATGCTATTATCTCGGCATTATACTTCTCCTTTAACCATGCAATGGCAACGGACGTATCCAGTCCGCCAGAGTATGCAAGTACGATCTTCATAGAACCTCCATTAAAGGGGGATGGAGAAGGAGGACCTTCTCTTACTGAGAATACTAAACTAAAAAATATCAGTTGATTCTGTCAACCAGGGGAGAACTCATGTTGAAAGGCATATCGTGAGGCTGCCCCGACAAACCTCTCCTGAGTAAAGACAAAGGAAAAATTCAGAAGCAGCAAAACTGAAAAGGCAAAGGTTTCCAGATCGTCTTTCCTCAAAAATAAATCTACTTGAAAAATGAATCAGATTAACCATGGTTTTTCCTCCTTCTGAGTTTCTTTTCATAGGCTGCAGAAAGTTCTTCTGTCAGATACTCTATTTGCTCTGAAAG
>JALUAR010000255.1 GCA_027050975.1 Thermodesulfovibrio sp. | reverse complement strand
AAAGGCTTCTTAACAAGGATGTGATTTTTTCTCCTGACTTTGTGGGGCCCCAAGCGGAAAATATTGTTAAAAAGATGCAGCCTGGTGATGTGGTGCTTCTTGAGAATCTGAGGTTTCACGATGGAGAGGAGAAAAATGACGAGGAATTTGCCAGAGCCCTGGCATCACTTGCAGACTATTATGTGAACGATGCCTTTGGTACTGCCCATAGGAGTCATGCCTCAATTGTTGGGGTGCCGAAGTTTTTGCCTGCCGCAGCCGGTTTTCTGCTGAAAAAAGAGATAGAGTATCTTAAAGGAGTGGTTAATAATCCCATCAGGCCATTTGTGGCAATTCTTGGAGGAGCAAAGGTCTCTGGAAAGATTGGTGTCCTGGAGAACCTGGAAACTAATGTGGATAAGGTGCTCATTGGCGGAGGAATGGCCTTTACCTTTATCAAGGCAATGGGGTATGAGGTTGGTGACTCTTTGGTAGAAGAGGACATGCTGGAGACTGCAAAACGTATACAGGAGAAACTGAAAGAAAGGGGAGTGAAATTTTATCTTCCCGTTGACTGCGTTATTGCCCAAAGCCTTGAGCCAGGAGCAGAGACCAAGATCGTGCCTACCCTTGAGATCCCAAAGGGCTGGAAGGCCCTTGATATCGGTCCTGCTACGGCCAAGCTTTTCTCAGAGGCTCTTCACAATGCAAAGACCATTCTCTGGAACGGTCCCATGGGTGTTTTTGAGGTGGATGCCTTCTCCAGGGGTACCTTTGCTGTGGCCAGGGCTGTTGCGGATGCCTATGCCCTGACGATTGTCGGCGGAGGTGACACGGATCTGGCTGTTCACCGTGCCGGCGTCTCAGACAGTATCTCCTTCATCTCCACAGGTGGTGGTGCCACCCTTCAGCTACTTGAAGGCAGGGAACTGCCTGGCATTGCCGTCCTTACAGACAAAGAACCTCAATAAATAGGGAATATACGCTGCCCCTCTTAAGAGGGGCAGCTTTTTAGCCTGTGTCAGTTCAGACTATAAGCGTTACAGAATTACACACATTCTTTACAAGATTCCCCTTCTGTTATGCTGGATAGGAAAAATTAATAGTATGTCAAGGAGCTATCAAATTTTCAAATTAGTGTATATACAATGCTTTCCGAACTGGATACCCAAATCATGATAAATCTGCTTTAAATATGACAATTTTTGGCATAAAAACTGCAATAATTCTATGGTTGACAACTGTTCCGGATTGTGATAGGATGTATTTATTAAAAATTATAAGCCGGGCCTTTGGAACCCCGGGCTATTAATCCATTAAAGAAGGGAGGGTCAGATGGGAAAGAAGGGCGTTGCCGAAAGCGGCACTGTTTACGAGTCTTTTATTGAAAAGGGGCTCTCAAGAAGGGATTTTCTCCAGTTCTGTTCCATAATGGCTGCCACATTAGCATTACCCTCCACATTCGTTCCCAAGATAGCAGAGGCCCTTGAGAAGAATCAAAAACCCATCCTTGTCTGGCTTGAGTTTCAGGACTGTGCAGGAAACACAGAGGCGCTTCTCAGGGCAACAAAGCCTACTGTGGGAGAGCTGGTTCTGGATGTGCTTGCTGTTGAGTATCATGAGACAATAATGGCTGCTGCCGGACATCAGGCCGAGAAATCATTAATGGATGTGGTGAAAAACCACAAAGGCAAGTATCTGGCTGTGGTAGAGGGCTCTATTCCGATGAAGGACGGGGGAGTCTATTGCTGTATTGGTGGAAAGGCTGCAAAGGATATTATAAAAG
>JALUAR010000254.1 GCA_027050975.1 Thermodesulfovibrio sp. | reverse complement strand
AGATAATCTTGCCGTCATATTCGCGTGTAGCATGGATGATTCCCTGTAGTTTCGGGAAAAAATATTTGGGATAGCTCAGCGGTGTGATCTCCACGATCTTGATATTGTCCTTTTTCTCAAGCGTATCAAGCACCAGCTGCGCATCTTCCATACTCTCAAACTGCACACACCAGTCATCGAACTCTTTGTTAAAGTGCTCAAGGTCTTCATCAAGGAAGCCTCCGGCGATGGATTGTAGCGCGAAAATTGGCATGTGTGTTATCCTCTGTTTTGCTGGTGGAATGGTAGCATAATTTTTCATGCTTTGCTACGCCATTTATATCCCAAAGAGACTTGCATATATAAATCAATCTATCTCCAAAAGCATTAATTATGCATAATATAGTGACAAATATGCATAAATGTTATGCATTTATGATACAATATGAATAATATAAGTGCAAAATAAGGATTTTACTATGAATAGTGTTGGCTATAAAGAGAAGATTGAAGCACTGCTTGAACACTACAAGTTTTCAACCAAACTCGCAGAGGCTCTGCAGGTGCACCGTATGTCCATACCAAACTGGCGTGACGGAAAAGTTGAGATCAGCAAGGAGAATCGTTTGCGTATCGATCTGCTTTATGCAACGCACTGTGTCATCCCCGCTTTAAAAAAAGCAGATGTAGATACAAAAGTACGCAAACTTGAAAAAGAAGATCACACTGCCTATTTGGACAATGTCGATATCGTGACTGAGGTGAGCAGGAAAAATGCCTTTGGGTCACTTGAAGTAGAAGTAGCAGATGTAAGTGAAAAGACATTTTACAAGGTCGTAGAAGGCAGCTACATCGAAAAGGATATCGACAAACGTAAATTTTTGGAGATGAATAACCTTGCATTTTTGACCAAGCAGATACTTGTGGATACCCGGGAGGGAAGGATCACATCTATAGACAGTGATCTGATCAAAAAATGGCATTTTGGTCTAATGACAGGTATCCGTGACGATGCGGGGAGGTACTCCACCAAAATGCGTATCATCCCCGACACAAAGATCACCCTGACAAGACCGGAGGATATTCCCGAAGAAGTAGAGTACTGGGTAGGCAAATATGCCGAAGTGAAAAGCATTTACGACATTGCCCATGCCCACGAACATTTTGAGCTCATCCACCCTTTTGGTGACGGCAACGGTAGAGTAGGCAGACTGATCATGGCACACCACTTTTTAACACTCGGTATCTTGCCGCCCATGATAGATGGGTACAACAAAGCCCTCTACTACGCCACCCTCGAAAAGGCACAGACAGACGGCAACATCATCCCTTTGGTCTACTTTTTGACAGAAGCCGTAGAGAGGATGAAGATACAGTTGGGGATAGCGAGAAATTTATAAGCTGTACTATCCAGCACTTAAGCTTATTGAACATTTAACTCATAAAGAATTTTTTCAAGTTTGGTTCTGGCGTTATAAACTAAATAAAGCTTATCTATTCCTGGATATTTTAAATCTTCAAGCTCTAAAATTCTATTGAACTGATACCGTAAACGCTTTTCAAATATCTTCAATTCGTCATTAGAAATACCATTCAAAATCTTATTATAAATTTGTATGTACTTATTTATTTGTCTATATTTATTGTCTGAGGCCTCATGCTTTTTAAGCAAATCATGGGTCGCTTGATTGGCATAAGTAATATTAAAATCACGATCAATCATCATCATTGCCTGCATGGCACCACCAACAGCCGAACGTAAACGGGCTAATTCTTCTGTATCATTG
>JALUAR010000253.1 GCA_027050975.1 Thermodesulfovibrio sp. | reverse complement strand
CCATTCTGCTGTAAAGGGCATAAGCTGCATAAGCCCCAGTGCACCGGAAACAGAAAGGGCATCCTCGTCAAATCTGCTCTCTTCTCTCATTATTGAAAGTACAAGGAGTGGGTCCACACCATTGTCAATAGCCTGTCTCGTCAGTATATCGTTATAGGCAAGGGGATACTGGATATGAGTAGCCAGGTCTAAACTTAGACCTCTCGTGCATTTTAATGCATCATGGTAAGCACCAATACGGAGGAAGGTTGTACACAGGGCAAAACGTTCGGTCTTATCAGAGGCATTTATTGTGTAAAGCTCTCTTACTGCATAGCGTTTGAGACCGAAACTGTAAAGAATCTCGGCCCTCTTTATACCCCTTTTAATTCCTTCCGAGATTTTCCGAGGAATGTTTGTTTCTGAAAGGGCTTTGATTGCTTTGTCCTTTATTACATATGATATCTTTCTGATAAAACCTGAGTTCATTCCCTTGAGAAAACGATAGTAGGAGTATTTGTCAAGACGGCTGTACAGATGAGAGGCATCCTTACCCATCTTCTCCAGGGATTTTGCAAGCCAGTAGAGATACTGGTCCTTTTTGTGTCTTTTAAAAAGTGTTCTGAAGTTATAAGAGGCGCTGAGATAGTTGCCTGTTCTGTATTCCGTCCAGGCAATCTGCCATAATGCTTCCTCTTTGCAAGGGTATCCCTTCCTGTACAGTTTTCTGAAGATTTTCAGTGCTTCCTTTGGGTTGCCCTCTCTTCTTACTTTCTCTCCCTTCAAGAGAAACAGATGGCATGTCTGTTTTGTTTTTTTGTCGGATAGTTTCTTAAGGAGGTTTTCAAACTTATCAAGTTCCGAAGCTCTGAGGTAAGCGATGGCAGCCCTGTAAGGGTCGGCTATCTCTTCATACAATGCGGCTGCCTCTATATAGTTCCTCATTCGGAAATAGGTGTCGGCAAGCATTCGTAAAAGGGACCTCTCTTTGAAACGGGTCAATGCCTTTTTCAGAACCCATTCCGCATCTTTATACTTTCTCCTTTTATGAAGATTTCCGGTAAGGTGGAGAACTTCTTCTACAGTAAGGCTATCCAGAGGGAGTTCATACTTCAGGAGATCGAAGTAATTACCTCCTAAGAGAGATAGCTGCTTTATGGCCTCTTTGTATTTAGCAGGCGAAGTGCCACGGTCGATGCTCCGGAGATAAATAAACAGGGCCTCTTCATCATAGGGATATCTCTGAAGATAATCCTCTATGCTTACGATAAGAGCATTTTGGAGTTTTCCGTCACCACCTTCAGTAGCTATCTTGCCTTCAAGGCTTAGAATCTTAAGCCAAAGCAGATCCCGGATGAGATAGGATGCAGGATACTTTTGAAGAAACTTCTCTATTTGCTGTAGGCTGTGGTCGTACTCCTTCTTCCTGTATGCCTGAAGTGCATTAAGGAAAAGGATGTAGTCATCAAAGAGATGCCTGTTGTCAGCGTCGGTAGTTAATTTTTCGACAGCCCTTGAGATGGTATCACTGTCTAAATCTTCAAAGAATCCCTCACGAGTCTGTGCTGTTTCGGGGCAGAGGAAGAGAATTGATAGTAGTAGTAAAATTAATCTCTTTATAATCATAAAAACTTTCGATATCAAACAATCCTGTTTAAGATGTGTCTCCGCACAACCGGATATACATCTATTTTATCAGTTTGGCTGGCAAATTGAAACCTTTTAGTTTTATAGCTCCTGCTTTGAACTATTACGCTTAAATTTGTTTCCGAATGATGTAAAATAAATTAATG
>JALUAR010000252.1 GCA_027050975.1 Thermodesulfovibrio sp. | reverse complement strand
CACCAAAGTGTGCCATCATAAGCAATCCAACAGTTTTTGAACTTTACGGAGAGAGGGTCACAGGCTCCATTGAAAAGGCAGGCTTTGATATCTGTACCGTCCTTATTCCCGACGGTGAGGAGTACAAGGATCTCTTCTGGGTATATCATATCCTCAGCAAACTCCTGCAGGCAGGGCTTGACAGGAACTCTGTAATTTTTGCCCTTGGCGGTGGTGTTATAGGTGATATAACAGGCTTTGTGGCATCTGTTTATATGAGGGGAATCTCCTTCATTCAGATTCCCACAACGCTTCTTTCCCAGGTTGACAGCTCTGTAGGCGGAAAAACAGGAGTAAACCATCCATTGGGCAAAAACATGATTGGCACATTTTATCAACCCCGTCTTGTCTGGATTGATGTTCAAACATTAGAAACCCTGCCGGAGAGGGAGTTCCTAGCGGGAATGGCTGAGGTAATCAAATACGGTATTATCTGGGACAGGGACTTCTTTTATTACCTCAAAGACAACAGAGAGGGAATATTAAAGCTCTCTCCAGAGCCTCTTACTGAAATAATCAGAAGATCCTGCGAGATAAAGGCAGAGGTAGTCTCAAAAGACGAGAGAGAGGCAGGCCTCAGAGCCATACTCAACTACGGACATACCGTTGGACACGCTGTAGAAACTGTAACAAACTACAGAGAGTATCTCCACGGAGAGGCCGTGGCAATAGGAATGGTCTATGAAGCAGCACTTTCCGCAAAAATGAATATGCTAAGTAACGACGAGACTGCAGAGATAAAAACTCTCCTGAAAGAGTACAAACTACCAGTTCGGGTTAAGGAATTGTTGAACTCAACAGATCTTCTCAAGGCAATGAGGATAGACAAAAAGGTCATATCCGGTACACTCAGATTCATCCTTCCAGAAAAGATAGGCAAGGTCAGGATAGTCCCGGGAGTGAATGAAGAGATTCTTAAGAATATACTCGAGTCAGACATATAGTCCTTTGTCCTCCTGATACCTCCCGGTTTGTCCATCAAAGCTATTGCATCTTTCCTCTCCACAACCTTCGTTTGTTTACTGCTGGATTCGGGTATATTTTGTGATATAATCTAAATGTCTCGTTTTTTCGGGATCAGATTCCAGATACAGAGTTTCACAAGATCGTAACTCGGCTTCTGCCTTTGATAAAGGATATAAAACGGATTTGGTAGATAAAAGATCATGCATCTTAAAAACCTCGTCTCTCAACTACAGGACTTTTATCTTCTGTCTGTCAGGGCTCCCATGGGAATCCTTCGTCGTCCCTTTTACTTCAGAGAAATCCTGGAACAGATGGACTATGCCGGAGTAGGCTCACTGTTTATTGTTGTACTTGTCTCACTTTTTATTGGTATGGCCCTGTCTCTTCAGATCTCTGCTGAGCTTTCCTCTTTGGGACTAAAAATGTATACCGGCAAGATAGTCGGCGTAGCCATCATCAGGGAAATAGGTCCTGTGGCAATTGCCCTGAGTTTTGCCGGAAGGATTGGCTCCGGTATGGCCTCTGAGTTAGGCTCAATGGTATTGGGGCATCAGGTTGACATCCTCAGGGTTTTCGGTGTTGATCCTATTAAGAAGTTGGTTACCCCTCGCGTAATCAGTGCAACCATTATGCTACCTGTGCTCACAATCATTGGTGACGCTGTATCACTTTTCGGAGGATATTACATATCTGTCTTCGTTAGTCATCAAAGCGGTTCCTTTTATTGGAGCCAGATTAAGGATATAATGGACTTCAAAAACATATTCTCCGGCATTGCAAAGCCTTTCATCTTCGGATACATTATCGCCTGTATCAGCTGTTATATGGGGCTTTCCACCCACGGCGGTTCCAGGGGCCTGAGAAAAGCAACAACAATCTCCGTTGTCCTGTCAACAATAATGATTATTGTAACCGACTTTGTAATGACAAGGATTCTATTCTTTGCATTGGGGATGAAAGTATGATAGTTTTTGAAAATGTAAGTCTTGCCTTTGGAAATCATCAGGTACTTGACGGGCTCTCCTTCGAGGCCAGATTTTACGAGAAAATAGCTATCCTGGGCGGCAGTGGAGAGGGCAAAACAACAATATTGAAATTAATCCTTGGTCTGCTTCAGCCGGACTCGGGAAGAATTATCATAGATGGCAAGGATATAACCAAACTCTCAGAAAGACAGCTGAGAGAGACCCGGATGAACTTCAGCATCGTTTTTCAGGAAGGCGCACTCTTTGACTCCATGACCGTAAGAGAGAATGTGGCTTTCTGTCTGAGGGAGTATTACGATCTTAGAGAGGAGGAGATAGAACAGAGGGTAAGGGAACTACTAAGACGCGTCGGAATGGAGTATGCCATAGACATGATGCCCGAGGAACTCAGCGGTGGCATGCAAAGACGTGTTGCCATTGCCCGGTCTCTTGCTGCATGTGAACCAAAAATGATCCTATATGACGAGCCAACAACCGGACTTGATCCCATAAGTGCAGACAATATCTGCGGTCTTATAAATGATCTATCCTCTGGAGAGCCTCCCAACAGAAGAGGGCTTATAGTGGTAACACACAAAATAACCGATGCCGTAAAAGTGGCTGAACGGTTTATGTATCTAAGGTCTGGAAAAATTTCGTTTGACGGAAATATAGAGGAGTTGAAAAATACTGATGACGCAGAGTTGAGGAGATTCATCAATGAGATTCTCCTGGTTGGTACATAACCGACTCAGTTGTATCAAAAATCCTGGATCAGCCTGTTAGGTGGTATAATATTTATGAATCATCCTGTGGCAAGCCGCAGGGCAACTTAATTTACTTAAAGAAAACAAAGGAAAGTTTTTGTTTGTAATAGCTCTCCATTTGTGGGGCAAGCCACAGGGATGGAGAGTTAAAACTTCCCGTCTGGGACAGGAGGCGTGATGTACCAGCAGAAAAAGCAGGTCAGGCTGTCACAACTAAGGGTGGGACTTACCGTAACCATTGCGCTTGCCATAGTTTTTATCACTGTTATGTTTGCTGGAAACATCGAGGAGATTCTAAAACCGAAGGCTAATGTATATGCAGTTTTTGATGATGTAAAAGGGCTCAGGGAAGGCGCTCCAGTCTGGTTCTCGGGTATTGAGATCGGATCTGTAAAAGGGCTCGATTTCGTTATGGAAAGCAAAATAAAGGTAACAATGGCACTATCAAGAGAGTCCCTGAGGTATCTGAAAAGAGACTCAAAAGCCACAATTCTAACCCTTGGCCTGCTGGGCGATAAATATATAGAGATTATACCTGGCTCAAAAACAGCACCTGCTCTGAGTCCCGGAGACACTATACAGGGAGTCTCTCCTGCGGGAATCCAGGACATTGTCGAGACCTCACAGGCATCACTGGCCCGCCTTACTGAATTCATACATAAACTGGAGGAGATACTTGTAAATCTTGAAAAAGGCAAAGGCACCGTTCCGATGCTTCTGAGGGACCCTGCGCTTTATGAAAATCTTAAAAAGACAACGGAAGATCTTTCGTCCATTACCAAAAAACTGAAAAGCGGCAGTGGCACGGCAGGCAGATTAATCACAGAGGATAAGTTATACAAAGACCTTTCGGAATCGGTCAAAGAGATACGCCTCTTTGCCGAGACCTTAAACAGGGCAGAGGGCACGGTAAAAAAGCTAATTGTGAGTCCGGAGCTTTATGACCGCTTTATGAAGGCAACCGATAACCTTAGCTCTTTTACAGAGCATATACGCTCCTCTAAAGGAACACTTTACAGGCTTATAGAGGACCCCGAACTTTATAACAACTTAGCTGAGACATCGAAGAGGCTGAACAGTCTCCTTAAAAGAATTGATGAAGGAGAGGGACTCCTTGGCAGCCTCATCAAAGACAAAGAGGTTATGGAGGAGTTAAAAATCACTTTGAAAGAGCTCAACATATTGATTAAAGACATCAGAGAGAACCCGAAAAAGTATTTTAAATTTAGCCTGTTTTGATGCCCCATATTTTATTTTGTTAGTGTAAAATAATCTATAACATCTAAATAATCCCGAGGAGGTAATATGCCACATCCGAAGATACTTGCCTTTGTCCTTGCCGGAGGAAAGGGAGAGAGACTTTTTCCCCTTACCGCATTCCGCTCAAAACCGGCGGTACCTTTCGGAGGACGCTACAGAATCGTGGATTTTGTATTAAGCAATCTAGTGAACTCCCAGATCTTTTCAATCTATCTGCTTGTTCAGTACAAGTCTCAATCACTGATAGAGCATATAAGGCAGCAATGGGTTATGTCACCCATCATCAGAGACCATTTTATTGCTGTGGTTCCTCCTCAGATGAGAATGGGACCGGAGTGGTTCCAGGGCACTGCAGATGCGGTTTTCCAGAACATTAATCTAATTAAAAATCACAATCCCGGGTTGGTTGTTGTCTTTGGTGCAGATCATATCTACAGGATGGATATACGACAGATGATAGATTTCCATCTTTTAAAGGGAGCCGATGTCACAATAGCTGCAAGGCCTGTACCGCTTGAAGAGGCATCCTCCTTTGGCGTGATCCAGATCGATAGTGAGCACCGTATAGTTGGATTTCAGGAAAAACCAACAACCCCCACTCCCATGCCTTCGGATCCCAAAAGGGCTTACGTGTCAATGGGCAATTATATCTTTAATACCGACGTATTAATTAATGCCCTTGTTGAGGCACAGAGCAAAAAGCATCATGATTTTGGGGCCCACATTTTACCGGAGCTTGTAGGCTCAGGAAGACTCTTTGCCTATGATTTTGCCACTAACATTATCCCGGGCACACAACCATACGAAGAAAAAGGTTACTGGCGTGATGTAGGAACAATAAAGGCATTCTTTGATGCCCATATGGATATGCTTGGTGAGGACCCCCGTTTTGAATTAAGCAATCCTCTCTGGCCAATCTACCCTTCCGGCCAGAAGGCACCGGCCTCAAAGATACTAAAGGCTGAAGTTATAAACAGCATGATCTCGGAAGGTGTGACAATACATAAAAATGTCACAATCAAGAACTCCGTGATACGCACCGGTGTAGTGATAGAGGATAATGTAGTAGTGGAGGATTCAATAATTATGGACTTCACTGTTCTGAAAAGAGGCTGCCACCTCAGGAATGTAATCGTAGACAAGCTGAATGTAATAAAGGAGGGTTCCAGGATTGGATTTGATTCGGAAGACGAGAGATTCGGTCTCCATATTGATCCGTCAGGCATCAGGGTAATTCCAAGGAAGGGGTGGAAAAGTTAGTTCTTGGTTTCTATTTTTGAGTCCTGAGTGTCTAAAGCTATATCCTTTATTTTGATTCTGCGTATCTGACCATCAATGTATATTGTAAACTCTGACTCATCCCCTCTGAGATCACTAATCAGCCTTTCCTCTATTGGTCCGACTATCCCCTTTAGGCACCTGTATGCAAACAGAGCATATCCTCTTACTGTTGGATCAGGATCGGACAATGCCTCTGTCAGAATCTCTTTTACTTTTTCATGATCATAAATCAACTCGGGGTGAGCAGAGCCTATTCTACAAAGTGCGTAAAGCACACTGGGACGGAAGATAGCCTCGTCATAGTACTCTATAATAAGAGGCACTATCTGGGCATACTGCTCCGGAGCATTTCGTATCACTTCAGCCAGCATCTCCAGAGCAGACCATCCTATTCCTCCGGACTCCTCTGTTATCGACCAGAGAAGCCTCCTTATGACATTTCCTCCCTCTTCAACAGACCTCTCGGTTATCTCCTTTACCACCTCTCCCATTGCCTCTATGGCCTTCCACGTAAGAAGTGAATCCTTATCATAGGTCAGGGCAATTATTGCGCTCACCACCCTTGGATTCTCCGGTGCCATTTTTCGAAGAGTCTCTATATCTCCCTTCTCTATAAGAGACCTCACCTCTTTTTTAATCTTTCTGAGACTGTCCATAACCGGCTCCTCTGTCTCATTTCTGTTTCAAACTGAGTTCACAACAAACAAAGAAGCATCTTTTATCACGGATCAGTTGCCGCCTTGATTTGTTTAAATTATTTATCAAGTTTAAAATATATTAAATTATAACACAGAAGTATTGCAGATTTAATAGAGAATTAGAAGGAGGCAGGCCCTCAAATCAGGCATTCTTTTGATCCCTGTATCTCTCTGCTGCACGGATCATGGCCTCAGTCCATTCAGGAGCACCCAGGGCATGCAGATGTGTGTATGTGGCAAAGACATTCTTATACACTATTCCATCTTTCCTGTTTGCAATTCCCTTACCTCTTTTCATCAGAAATGCCATTTTAAGGTCTTCACCTACTTTTATTACCCTCGAGTAATGAAACTCATGCCCTTTCAACAAAGTCCCTTTTTGATAGAAGGGATTCTCCTCTACTACCTCCACCACCGTATAGCCATGCGCAGCAGGCCGAGGCTCCATCTTAAACTCCATAGGCAACACTCCTGACATGGGATAGGCCTTTCCATTGTATTCAATCTCTCTGCCAAGATACATCAGGCCTCCACATTCGGCATATACAGGCAATCCATCCTCAACTGCCTCTTTTAAAGAGGCCATAAAACTCCTGTTATCCGAAAGCGCAATGGCATTTGTTTCGGGAAAACCTCCGCCGATATACAAGGCATCGATCTCAGGCAGGCACCTCTCTTCTATAGCATTAATCTCCACAATTCTGACGCCTCCGTGCTCTAAAGAGTCGATATTTTCAGGGTAATAAAACTGAAATGCCGTATCCTTTATAATTCCTATGACCACCGGCTCTTTCTCGCATCTGGCATATCCCTGGTAAAGGTCATTGTCAGCCTGCAATGGTCCTGCTGTTTTGGCAATCTCAGCAAAGGTCTCCACATCTATCTCTTTATTCACAATATCGGAGAGCATCCGGATTGCCTCTTCAACATGGGGATGTTCTACCTGTGGAGTAAGGCCGAGGTGTCTCTCGGGCATGATCTCCGACTTAAGACGTCGAAACCCTCCTATAACCTTCACATCCGTGTATCTTTCTATAGCTCCTCTGATGACAGTCTCATGTCTGGAGCCAGCAATATTGTTAAGTATTACACCCTGGAGATTTACATCAGGATCAAAGGTGGCGATGCCATTTATCATGGGAGCCAACGTACGGGTAACCTTTGTGCAGTCTACAACCAATACAACCGGTGATTTTATCAGCTTGGCAAGTTCCGCAGTACTATAAGCCCCCTCTATGTCAACACCATCGAATATACCCCGGTTTCCTTCCACCAGAGCGATATCCGAATCTTTTGAATGATACACAAAGGACTGCAGAAGTTTCTCCTGAGAAATAAGATAAGGATCAAGGTTATAGCAGCGATTGTAGGAAGCCCTGGCGAGCCAGCCTGCGTCAATATAGTCCGGCCCTTTCTTGAAGGAAGTAACCTTCAGGCCACGGCTGGTAAGCGCCCTTGTCAGACCAATAGAAAGGGTGGTTTTACCAGAGCCCCCTCTAAGCCCTGCTATAACCACCCTTGGAAGGCAAAAGTTCACTTATTATCTTTTATTACTCCTTTGGCGGAATTTCAACGTAGCTGCCGCCAAAATAGGTAAATATCAACTGACCGGAATCAAGCAACTCTCTGAGAGCAGCCTTCACTTCTGATTTATCAACGCCGTGATCAGCAGAGACCTTTTTGAGAATGTCACTCTGTTTCAGTTTCTTCTTACCCATTGACTTTTCTACTAACTCATATATAACCTTTTTCAGTTCTTCCCTATCCATATAAGCACCCCTTTCATAAGATTAAGGGGGGATATTAGATCCCCCCTCCTTTTATTACCATTTGAATGTAGCAGCCATTCTCCAAGTCTCACGTGCAAAGGTAAAGTCGTCGATATGCTGGAGCCTGAACTCGAGGCCGGTGATCTTGAAGAACTTTTCCCAGCCGATCCTTTCAATCCACTCACCAAGCCTTTCATGCTTCTTTGCACCGTCTATGTATGCATCAAGGATCTTCTTCACTGCATCTGTAACCTCTGGCCACCTTGGTGGATTATTAGGAAGCCACGGCACAGCTAACTTTGAGAACATAGGATTGGACCTCAGGTTCGAAACCTTACCACCAACCACGATTGCCACACCGTCATTCTTCGGATCAGCAATTGGCATGGCCGGGCAGACAGAGTAGCAGTTACCACAGTACATGCATTTCTCAAGCTTGATCTTCACGCTCTTGTTCTTTGGATCTGGACTGATAGCGCTGGTTGGACAGGAGGCAACTGTTGAAGGAATCTCGCAGAGGTTCTTTACTTTCTCATGCTCGATTCTCGGTGGTGTCTTGTGCACACCAACAAGGGCAATATCAGAGCAGTGAACTGCACCACACATGTTAACACAGCATGCAACAGCAAGTCTTACCTTTGCAGGAAGCTCCTTTGTGTGGAAGTACTCATGGAGCTCGTCCATCATTGCCTTGACAAGACCGGAGGCATCTGTTGCAGCTGAGTGGCAGTGTACCCAACCCTGAGTGTGAACAACGTTACTGATCCTTGCACCGATACCACCTATCATGTAGCCTTTCTCTTTCAGTTCATTAACGAGAGGATCAACCTTGCTCTCGTCTGAAAGGAGAAACTCTACATTATGCCTCGTGGTAAACCTGAGATAACCATCACAATATTTATCAGCAATCTCACAAATATCCCTGATAGTGTCAGTGGAAAGAAGCCTTGGGCTTGCGACCCTAACAGTCCAGATCTTGTCACCACTTTCAGCAACATGAACCATTACGCCTGGGCTCTTAATCTCATGATACTTCCACTGACCATAGTTATTCTTTATTACTGGTGGTAAAAATTTGCTAAAATGCGGTGGTCCGATATCTGTCTGTCTCTGTGGTAATTCTGACATAATAACCTCCTCTTACTTATTTTAAAATATTGCTTGTTTCTGTAATTACTTTTCGATATCCTCTTCAGACCAGAAGAAGAATGGATCTCTCCTTGGCTCCTTAACCATTGCCGGATGCGGATCAAGGCCAACCTCTTTGAGGAATGTTGGGAAGCCAAGCCTCTCAATCAGCTCACCAATCCTCTCACGGTTCTTGCCGTGCTCATCCCAGAACTCCCAGATTCTGTCAACGAGATCAAAGAGTTCCTCATAAGGTGGCTCCATCTTCATGAATGGCACGATAACCCAGGACATGAGAGCACCTGTAACGATCGGAGCCTTACTACCAAGAAGTATGGTTGCTCCCCTTTCCTTACCGGGTCTGAGAGCCTTTGTCATCTTGGCGATACAATGCATACATCTGTTACAGTCCTCATCGTTAATCTTCAGCTCATTGCCATCCCAGCTCATGCAGCCAGTTGGACACATATCTACAATCTCTTTCTGAATGTCCATTCCGCTCTGTGCATAGTTGCGGACCTCATCCTGATCTATCTGGATGTTGTCCTTCCAGGTACCAATGATGGACATATCTGCACGGGCAATTGCTGCAATGCAGTCAACAGCACAGCCTGCCATCTTGAATTTGAACTTATATGGGAACATTGGTCTGTGAAGCTCATCCTGATACTTCTGGGTTATCTGATAGGTGAGTTCAAGTGTGTCATAGCAGGCCCACTCACATCTGCCCGGTCCGACACAGCAGCTTGGGGTCCTCACTGCGGAGCCGGAACCTCCGAGGTCCCATCCCCTTGAGGAAAGCTCAGCAAAGATAGGCTCAAGGTTGTCTGTCTTTGTTCCAAGAAGGATAATATCACCTGTGGAACCATGCATGTTAGTAAGTCCACTACCATATTTATCCCAGATATCACATATCTCTCTCAGTGCGGAAGTGGTGTAGAAGAAACCGGCTGGCTGGTTAACCCTGACGGTATGGAAGTGGGCAACACCAGGAAACTTATCAGGTACGTCGGAGTACCTGCCGATAACTCCGGCTCCGTAACCTCTAACACCAACTATACCACCATGCTTCCAGTGAGTCACCTTCTCCTTGTAGGAGAGCTCTAACTGTCCAAGAAGGTCCTGAGCATATTCACTATGCTCTGCAGCCCTCTTCATCTCCTTAACGAAACTCGGAAAGGGTCCCTTTTCGAGTTCGTCAAGTAAGGGTGTTTGATGTTTCTGTGCCATAAGTTCCTCCTCAGTTCTGAGATTTTTGAGTTATAAATATCCACATAAAAATACTTCCACCAACTAAAGCCAATAAACCTTAATATACTTCAGCCTCTTTGGTCAAATTAAAAATATTTATCAGGCAATCACTTTACCTTATCACCTAAACAAAATTTTAGATAATACTAAAACCAAAGAATCACTAGATTTCATAACTATTAACTTAGAACTCAAAACCCTGAACTCATGACAAAAATTGTGGTGCCCCCTAGAGGATTCGAACCTCTGACACCAGGATTAGGAATCCTGTGCTCTATCCTACTGAGCTAAGGGGGCGGATGTGAACAGTTTATAATTCGTAGTTCGTAGTTATGGGTTACGAGTTATAAGTCCTGAATGCTTAGTAACTGGAGAACCTTTTTAACTGCCTCCCGGGCATTGCCTGCCTTAAGCATTCCTTCGACATCCCAACTCCTTATTCCCACCACCGGCTTACCAAGCTGCAAGGCGAAGGCAATTTCCGACAGAGTTCCGTAACCACCGCCGACTGCAACAAGGGCATCTGCAGTGCGTGATATGATAACATTTCTACCGATTCCCAGTCCAGTAGCTATTGGCACCTTAATATACGGATTTGCAGCAGTCTTTTCCTCCGTCGGGAGCACCCCAACAGTCGTTCCTCCCTCCTCATAAGCCCCCTTTGAGGCAGCCTCCATCACTCCTCCCAGGCCACCACAGATTAGAATGGCACCTGCCCGGGCAATTTCCCTTCCGACCTCAGTAGCGATGCGTAACAGATCCGCTCCTGCGTCCCTCCCGCCTACGACCCCAATAACCTTGTTACGTAAGGGTTCCTGCTTTTGCACTTTTTCCACCTCAACTCTGTTAAAATAATAGATTAGCCATTTCATTGTATCAGAAAAGAGCCAGGGAAATATATACAGATGCGTAACTTAATCATAGAAGGGGCAAGACAGAACAACTTAAAAAACATCAACATTACTCTCCCACATAACTCTTTTATTGTTGTAACTGGACTGTCAGGCTCCGGCAAATCATCTCTTGCCTTTGACACCATATTTGCTGAAGGACAGTGGAGGTTCATAGAATCCCTCTCCACCTATGCCCGTCTCTTCCTGGAAAAGCTTGACAGACCAGATGTGGATGCAATCAGAAACATAAGACCCGCTATAGCACTACAGCAGAAAAACCCTGTAAAAGGCTCTCGCTCCACGGTGGGCACCCTTACCGAGGTCTATGATCTTTTCAGAATACTCTATGCCAAGGTATCCAGACCTTACTGTCCAGAGTGCGGTTCAGAGATAAAGCGATGGAGTATAGATACAATTGTTTCAGAACTACTTGAAAGCTACAATGGCGAAAGGGCAATGATCACCTTCTGGGCAGAAGAGACACCGAAAAACCTTACGCTAAGAGGGTTCTACAGATACTGGAAGGATTCCGAGATAAAGGAGATTCCTGCAGATAGTGATGAGCCCGTTGAAATGGAGGTTGTTGTTGACAGGCTTATCATCCGCAACGAGCCCCGCTTCGCAGACTCTGTGGAACTGGCATTCAGAGAAGGCAGAGGAAGGGTTAATATCCATATCTTTAAAAGGGAAGGCTCTGAAACTGTAATAACCCCTATTGTATTTTCAAAAGAACTCAGGTGCGACAGATGCAATATAGAACTTCCCGAACCCTCTCCACTGCTATTTTCCTTCAATCATCCAGTGGGTGCGTGCCCTGAATGCAAGGGATTTGGAAATCTACTCAAATATGACGAATCACTAATAATTCCAGACCCATCCCTGAGTATAGCCGAAGGAGCAATTGAGCCCTGGGAAAAGCCTGCTGCACGCTGGTGGAAGGAACAGCTGATAAGGCATGCCAAAAAGGCAGGAATAGATATACACAGGCCATATAGGGATCTGTCGGCAGGGGAAAAGGAAAAGATATTTAAAGGTGATAAAAACTTTTATGGCATAGATGACTTCTTTGAAGAACTGGAAGACAAGAGATATAAGCTGCATGTCAGAGTATTTTTAAGCCGCTACCGATCGCCCGTTCCCTGCCCTGCATGTAAGGGACAGCGTCTGAGACCGGAAGCGCTCTCTTACAAAATCAACGGATTCAATATAGCTGAACTCTGCGAGATTCCAATAGGAGGACTTATAAAAATCATTAATTCCCTCAGCCTCAGCGATTACGAACGTTCGGTAGCCGCTGAAGTAATGAAACAGATAGAGATGAAATTGCAGTTTCTAAACAGGGTTGGGCTTGACTATCTTACCTTAAACCGGCTGGGCAAGACACTTTCAGGAGGTGAATATCAGAGAATCAATCTTGCAAACCAGATTGCCTCACGTCTTACAGGTACTTTATACGTACTTGACGAACCCACTGTAGGGCTCCATCCACGTGACACAGACCGCATTGTAAAGATTCTCAAGGAGATGGTCTCAAATGGTAACACCCTCATTGTTGTGGAACACGACAGACATGTAATAGAGTCTGCAGACTGGATTGTCGAGATGGGTCCTGGCAGCGGGCAAAAAGGCGGTGAGGTTATATTTGAAGGAGCAAAGGAAGCGTTTCTCCATGCTGATACATTAACCTCTCGCTATATAAACGGCCTCGACCAGGATATGCTGAGGAAGTTTATACGAAAACCGCTACCACGCAAAAAAAACTATCTCCTTCTGAAAGGTGCCAGAGGAAACAACCTCAAAAATGTAACACTAAAAATCCCTCTGAAGACCTTGACGGTTATAACAGGTGTTTCAGGCTCTGGCAAAAGCTCTCTGATTGTAGAGACACTCTACAGAGCTCTTGCAAGGAGATTCAAAACCGCTTTTGAGCAGCCACTTCCTTTTGATGAACTTTCGGGCACAGAGCACCTTAAGGGTGTAAGGCTTATTGACCAGTCACCCATTGGTAAGACACCAAGGTCAAATCCTGTAACATATCTGAAGATCTTTGACCTGATAAGGCAACTCTATGCATCTCAGCCTTATGCAAAGGCCCATGGCTACTCACCGGGATTCTTTTCATTCAACATTCCGGGAGGCCGTTGTGAGCATTGCAAGGGTGAGGGATTTGAGAAACTTGAGATGTATTTCTTCGAGGACCTGTATGTTACATGCGAGCAGTGCCATGGCAGACGTTACAGCCCGGAGGCTTTAAAGGTTACCTATAAAGACAAGAACATACATGACGTTCTGGAGATGACAGTAGATGAGGCAATGGAACACTTCTCAGAGGAGGAGCAGATCGTTTCCAGACTTTCCATAATGGCTGATATAGGCATTGGGTATCTTAAGCTGGGCCAGCCCGCAACCACCCTTTCAGGCGGAGAGGCACAGAGACTGAAGATCTGCTCGGAACTTGTTACAAACAAGAAAAAGGGGATACTGTATATACTTGACGAACCAACTGTCGGACTCCATTACAGAGATGTTCTCTCCCTTCTTACCGTGCTCAGGAGACTTGTCCAAGAAGGGAACACAGTGGTAGTCATAGAACATAATCCCGATCTTATCTCAGTGGCTGACTGGATTATTGACCTTGGTCCTGAGGGCGGCCCTCGAGGTGGTTCCATTGTTTATGAAGGCCCTGTAGATGGCATTCTAAACTGTAATGAATCCCTTACTGGAAGATACATTGAAAGGGAACTGATAGAGGATGCTGAGTTATGCACTGGAGACTGATTGATAGCGGTCCCTGTGAGGCGGCTTTCAATATGGCCTTAGATGAGGCAATTGCCATTAGTGTCCGAGAGGGCTCTGCAGCACCAACACTGAGGTTCTACACATGGCAGAAGCCCTCGATAACAATAGGCTGCTTTCAGAGCATAGAAGAGGTAAACATAGAGTATTGCGAAAATGCAGATATCCCGATTGTAAGAAGGCCAACAGGCGGCAGAGCTATTCTTCACGGATACGACCTTACCTACAGCTTCTCCTCTCAGAACATACCTCCCTTCTTCTCTGAGGGACTACTACAGACCTATTCACACCTGAGCAGGGCCTTTTTTAATGCCCTTACATCCCTTGGGATCAAGGTTGAAATGAAAAGCAGGAAAGAGAAGGGAAGAGTTCTTGTAGGTTCTCCCCTCTGCTTTCAATCAGTCTCATACGGTGAAATAACACTTGACGGTAAAAAGTTGATAGGTTCAGCTCAGAAAAGATGGCGGGAGGGATTTCTTCAGCAGGGCTCAATTCAGCTATATCTCAAGCCTGAGAAGATGATACAGGTTTTTGCTGATGCCAAAGAGGAGAATGTCAGAGCCAGCATGACAGGCATACTTCACCACTCACCTGAGACATCGGAACAGCAGATCAAGAAGGCCATAATCCTTGCCTTTGAAAAATACTTTAATGTTAAGCTATTGCCGTCAGATCCCACCTCACAGGAGATGGAACTTGCACAAAAGCTGATAGAGCAGAAGTATCGATCCAGGGATTGGACATTCAGCCGTTAAAGTCCCTCCTCACTATATCCGATAATAACACTAAGGAGTGAGCGCCATGACGGACAAAAGGAAATTAAAGGAGCTTATCGGAATTCTGATGGAGAGCACCTTCTATTTTGAGATGCCACTCAGGGAGAGAGCTGTCCTCATCAGGTACATAATGGATGGGGAACTGTTAAGCAACAATTAGGTGCATCCCTGAATAGCTCAGCCAACAAAGAAGGCAGCCCTTCCATCTGTTTCGTTTCATATCGGTACGCACCGTAACTCTCGGTCACAAGCATCAATCATTAAATAAACGGAACAACTGGAAGGGATAAATAATAGCACCTATGATTGCCAACCCTCCTCCAATATAAACCAGCAAAAAGAAAGGTTCCCCTATCCTTATGAGCTTTACCCACCACCTACCCTCACTCAACCTGATGTTCAATCCCTTCTCTCTAATGGCATCTCCTCCCTTCAGAACTTTATCAAAAACAACCCCTCTGTTGTTCTCCTTTAATACAATCCTGAAAGGAGGCTCTTTGAGACTGTATTCCATAGCAGCAAGTCTGCCTTTCCTAAAGGTCTTCACCGGTGAAAGAGAAACGGTTAGTGAATATCTATCAGAAAGCCTACAGTTGTATTCGGTTCCTGGTGGAAGGAGTCTCATGTACCTCCTCCTTATATTGAGGCCATCCATTGAGAGCATCAAATCTGGTGAAAGCCCTACCTCTGAGATAACAACAAATCCTCCTTTGAGATATCTGAAGGGAAATGCCTTTATAACAGCCTCTCTTCCGTCATCAAGAATAAGCATGGCCTTCACCGTGCTTATTGTCTGAGGTTTTTCCTTACCAATAATCAGTATCTTTTCAGGCAGATCGGTCTTTATGGAATTGATTTTTCCAATCTCTGTCATCTCTCCTTCATAGCCCACTATTGCAATCTCCTTTCTGAATGTTACAGAGAGGATCAGACCTGAAAGGAGAAGTAATAAACCTCCTGTCATAAGTATGGATGCATATCTCTTGAGAAAACCACCCTTGAACAAGACAATCATTCTTGATAAAAGGGAAAAAAGTAATAGCAGATAAAGAGACTGGAAAATGATGTTTTCCTTAAAGAGCCCTCTGATGGCCTCCTCAGGAGAGTACCGAAGGGCTGCAGCGTAAATATACACAGCTGCAAGCAGCAACAGAACCAACACCACACTCCTTATTGCCCCAATCTTTTTAATCAATCTCACTTATAGTGCCTCCCCTTGAACTTCTTATCCGCCTTCTCTGAAGTAGCCCTCAGGTCATCAATATTGAGAATTACATAATCTCCCTCAATCTTGTATGCCACAGGAATCGGATTACATCCACCAGGCTGTCCAAGGGACTCCACAGGTATAGGGGTATTACAGTACTTACATATCAGATGCCTTCCCCTCTGCACATACCCCCTGGGAGGACAGATCTCGCAGGCATCAAGAGTCACCACCACCTCGCCATCCGGTCTCATCATCAGCAGTATCCTGTAGGACTCACCACTGATTATTTTGTATTTTCTCAACATCCCGTCCGATATATCCCCTCTGTTATCAATTAAGGGAATCCTGACTGTATCCTCTTTTGCAATAATGGAAACAGCCTCAGGCTCATAAGTGGGATTAAGGGTGAGATTTGCAGCATGTACAAGCACCACGAGGCTCAGAAAGGAGAGCATAACAGGTGTACCCCTTCTAAGAAGTTCTCCCCTGTAAAGGGCAATCCTCTTTCTGATCTCTGCCCGTCTGGTGTAGCCTGTTGTCTCAGGCTCGGGTGAAAGGAGGATCTGTACAAATAAATAGACAGGTGGCACAAGAAGGATGAGCGCTGTCAGAGCCATGGAAAATCTCGGTGAGGCAAAAAAGTCCATTACCAATGCCGGAGGAACATCAAGGTTCCTGTTGGTTGGAATAAGGAGTGTATCCTTCAGGAGACTAACCAGGCCAGCCAGAAATCCTGTTAGCCCTCTCTGCAGCGTAGGCACAATACTACTTTCTGTAAACTCACTCCTTCCGCCATAGATAATGTGTAATGTGGCAATGAAAAGGGTCATCTCCGATACACTCATGAATCTCCTCAGATTCAATCTTTTCCCGATGAACATATTAGCTCCTGCAAGAGCAGCCCCTGCCAGAAGGACAGCCGCAATCAACTGAAAAAGTGCCTTTGTACCAACAAGCCTTATCTCATCCATCAGAACCACCGTGGTCTGCACTGACTGGGGGAGAAAAAGCAGTACCGGAACAAGAATTGCCACCATAAGCTCCTTGGGACGGAATGGAGCCACCAGCAGCAGTGATATAAAAAAGAGGAAGGAGAAGTTTGTAATAATCTTTTGATAAAACTCCTCAGGCGGGAAAAGGAGTATTCCGATACTGATTCCTGAGATAATGGAAAGAATCGATACAGTAGTTACAACCCTCTTCTGGCTGGAAAGGACATTTACAAGGATAAAAACCTCTAAGGCAACCTCAAGAGACTCCTGTAACGTTACAGTCAGCAGGCTCATCTATGAACTGACGCACCACCCTCTATGATCTGCCTTACCTCTTCAGGCATTGCACCACCAAGATCTCCAATCTTCTTTCTTATAAAGGAATTGGACATCATTAGTTTCATGGAGGTTATCATGTAGTTCTTCTTGAACTCATCCTTTTCATCCAATATCTCAGCGTACTTATTCATGTAAAATACACGGTAACAGTCAACAATAGCTCTATCCATCTCCTCAAGAGTCATCTCCTTGGGTTTTATTACAGGATCTATCAGGTTGTATTTTCTGTAATCCTTCACCTCTATGTAATCTTTCAACTCCTCATATATGTCCGCATATGGCCAGGGTGCTATCGCCAGGAAGTGTGCAAAATCAGGGTTATAATCAATCGCCAGCCTCAACGTCCTCTCTATGCTATCCCACGTCTCATCAGGAAATCCAAGTATCATGGATGTCTCCGTTATTATTCCCACATCCCTCAAGAGCCTCAATGCCTCCTTTGATTCCTCTATACTGAGATCCTTCTTTATATAGTCCAGGCTCTCCTGCTCGGTTGCCTCTGTGCCTACATAAATATGGATTATCCCTGCCTTCTTGTATTTGTCCAGTATGTCTCTATCACGAATTATGTCAGCTGCCCGAGTCTCCATAAGTATCTTCATATCCAGATCCTGCTCTATCAGCATATCCAGGAATCGCTCCCACCGTACCCTATCCGGGGTAGGATAATCGTCTGTGAAAAGAACCACATCCACAGAGTAATCCTCCCGCAACAGTCTCATCTCTTTCACAAGATCCTCAGGTGAGCGTCCGCGCCAACTCTTATGCCAGAATTTCTGCTGTGAGCAGAAGGTACAGTCATGTCCACAGCCTCGTGAGGTACAGACCGCACCAAGCCTTGAGCCCGGAAGGATAAAGTAGGTGTAATCATTCCAGTCCAGCAGATCCCACGCCATTGGCAGGGCATCAAAACTCTCAAGAAATGGTCTGGAAGGGGTCTGTACCAGGGCATCTCCCTCTCTGTAAACGATACCCTTCACATCCTTTGGAGAACCCTTTGAGGAGAGCATCCTCAACAGCTCCACAAGTGTGACCTCTCCCTCTCCCCTTATTATGTAGTCCACTGCGGAACTAAGGGAGAACATCTCCTCGCACATGAAACTGGCATGAACACCGCCTAAAATCGTCTTTATCCCGGGATTGATCTCCTTTGCAAGCTCCACCACCTTCAAGGCATCAGGCACTGTACAGGTTATTACCGAGACAGCTACATAATCAGGCTTAGACTCCTCAATCTTTCTACCGATCTCTTCATATCCCACTTTCTTGGTCATGGCATCGTATATTTCTGCTTCAAAACCAGCTGCCCTGGCTGCACCTGCCAGATATACATGGTAAAGAGGCACCCATCTTCCTGCCACCTCCACAACCCCTGCATGAAATGGTGGCGTTATAAATAGTATCTTCTCCCTCTTCATTCTCTTAATACTCCTTTGTCATAGAATTATGCGCCAACTTCTCAGCTTTGTCCTTTTTAAAAACCTTGTTAATGGCTTCCAGTAACCGTCTTTCTGAAAACCCCTTTGGTACCCTTGCCTTGACCACTCCTTCAGCGTCAACCATAACAAGGCCCGCACCGTATCTGATACCATACTTTCTGGCCACTATGTTCCCTTTATCGAAAACAACACCAGCATTTATATTATGCTTTCTCATAAACTCCATTATCTTGTCCTTCCTATCCTGAAAACCGATCCATATCACCTTCAATCCCTTATCTGAATAACGTCCTTCCAGCCCTTTCACGAGGGGAATCTCTTCGTTACACCGCTTTCACCAACTGGCAAAAAAATAGAGAACAACCGGCTTTCCCTTGAAAGAGGAAAGCCTTATCTCCTTCCCTGTAAAAACATCCAGAAGACTGAAATCAGGTGCTGGAAACTCCTCCGGCAGCCCCCCTCCTGAATAGGAAAAGATAAAAAGTCCAAGGAATATCAGAAGAATCACACCTGTAATATATCCCTTTCTCATTCCCTACCCTCTTTGCTTCTGTTTTTTGTGAAGACCTACAATCCATCCTATCAAAAACCCTAAAAGAGCACCAGAGGCCTCATGGATATAGGCCATAGGAGTTGTTATCTGCATCTCACCAAAGTAGAGAATCGAAAAAAGCGTTCCTCCCACAAGCCCCAAAACCACTCCCATTATAATACTCTTTGCCATGACATCCTCCTTTATTAGCAAAAATCATACCAAATAACATCTATGTCGATAATCTATTATATCTACTCCAGAAAAGACCTGCTGAGCCCAGGACAAATATTACTGCACCGCTTATCTCCCATCTTACCCCGGGGTCATAAACAACGCCAAGGAGAATCCTTCCATTGTGTTCCGCTGACTTCGCATAAATGGCAAGTCTGCTCTCAAACACCGGAGAGGCAGGCTCTGCCACTGATACCCGTTCACTTCCTTCTCTATTCCTTACCAGTAGGCTCACCCTCCACCTTTCCTGATCCTCGCCACGGAGGGTGACAAAATTAAGATCCTTTATCTGAATTTCGAGATTATTCACTGTAACTGTATCGCCGACCCTGGCAGGAATATCCTTTTTAAACCCCAGAGCGCCACTGACAAGGTGACCAAAAAGAACAAGCATAACACCAGTATGAACAATATGGGGTGATAGTTTCTGTATGATTCCCTTTCGTGAAAGTTTATTGACAATGGCATCAACAGTGCATACTACCATGTTTAATGACAGTGCTGCCATGACAACTATGGATGCAAATATCCAATATGTTTTATCGATATATCCGAGATTAGCAAAGAGCCATTTAAACAGGGGGTAGTCGTTTATCTCGGAGAAGATGTCAAGGTTGTTGGGAATATAGACCGATCCGGCAAGGAATATTACCATGCCTGTGCCAAGCAAATATAGCGCAGTCTTTATGGATTTTAGCACTCCCAGCATTAGAACTGTGTCCAGGGACTTCCCAGAATTGGTGTCACTCCCAGATAGGAAAAGAGCATGATTCCAAACCCGGCCAAGCCGATTTCAGAAGCAATGGCTCCTTTCATTGAGTTTACAAGTCTTGCATGGAGATAGAAACTGTAATAGAACCAGGCAATCGTAGTCCATAGCTCCTTTGCCGTCCAGAGCCAGTACACGCCATAGGCAAGAAAGAACCAGACACTTCCTGCTATGAGGGCAAAGGAGAAGAATAACCAACCTGCAAGTATAAAGCGGTGCTGAAGCATCTCCAGAGACTGTACCGCTTTCTGGAGATACAGAATTCCCGTCACTGAACCAATTCCCATCAAGGAAAAGCCTATTATGAAGAGTATCATATACAGATAGAACCACGGCGAATTCATATTGGGACTTATCGTATCGATTCTTTCCTGGAACACAGCAAGAAGCGATAATCCGGCTGAAAATAGCGGCAAAACATTCATTACACCTTCGATCCTTTTTGCAGTATGGAGATAGAAATAGCTCAATGAGATAACAAAAGCTATAAACAGCAGGATATCAAAACGATCCGTAACAGGCAGGCGATTTAGCAAGCCCCATCGGAGCACCAAATAGGATAAATTGACCACCATACCTGCAACAAAGAAGGCAGAGCCCTGCCTTCCTCCGAGCATACCAAGGGCATAAAGCGTTGAGATGAATAGAACGACAAAGAGATGGCTCATTTCCTGGATGCCCTGATTTCCTTTATTCTTCTGCTAAGTTTTATCCACATATATGCACCGGTGCCGACAAAGGTAAAGGCAAGAATGTGCTTGACGATGAGGGCCGGAACCTGGTGCTTTCCAACCGCATTTGCCCACTCAAACTCCTTGTACGCAATGGTTCTGGGAATGCCTCCTATCAGTATCCAGAAAAGGGCAAACCTTGCCAGTCTGGTCATACTGTCATATACTTTCAGAAAATAGTCTGTAACTGTAGGGTCCTGCACTTCGTTGTATCTTTTTACAATTATCCACATAGTAACTCCGCTGGCGGCAAGAAGCGCAGTGGCCACATCGTGGAAGTAGTTGTTCATCATGATGACGACTCCAAGAGCTGGACTCATCTTCAACTCCTCCCTGCACTATGAATTTCAGAGATTGTATACTTAAGCTGACCTGTTGAGTACATGGACATTCTCTGCCTTGCATACTCCTTGAAGGCTCTGCCCTGGGGATACTGGATCATCCATGATGTTATATGACTCATGGGAAATCCCTTCCAGGAAACCTGAAACATTCTCTGAAGTATCTTGGGAATGGTAAAGAGCTTTGCCCTCAGATCAATAAGAAGCTCCTCCCGCTCCTCAGGGCTCATCGTGGGGTGCTCGAATACGGCTGTGTTACCGTCAAAGCTGTCCCAGTCATGCCCTGGCAGGAGATACTCTTTATACTGCTCATAGAGTTCTGTACCCGGGAAAGGTGTGGTCATAACAGGATGGGCGGATACCTTCAGCTCGTCACAAAGTTTCATTATTCCCTCAAAGTCCTCACGCAGGTCCTGCCTGCCACCTATCATTATAAATAGCATTACCTCAATGCCATGATCCCTTATCCTCTTAATGGCATCACGTCTCTGCCTTCCCTGTTTTGTAACAGCCTTGTATTCCTCAAGACTTCGCAGGTTATTCGACTCCCAACCAACAAGCACAGCAGTAAGCCCTGCTCGACGGGCATACTTCAGGAGTTCATCAGAGCGTGGGTGTTGTACAGAAACAAGATCGCCCGAGCCAAACCACCATTTGCCTTTTATATTCAGAGACATCTCCCTGTAAAGTTCTATGGAGCGCTTTACATTTACTCCCCATATATTGTCGTCTATTCCCCAGAAAAGCCGCCATTTACTCTGTGCAACCTCTCTAACAACCTCATCTATCGGTCTCATCCTTACCCTGCCACCGAAGAATTTATGGACAGAACAGAAGGTGCATCTATGAGGACAACCTCGAGAGGTCTGAAAGTAGCCGTAAACATATCGTGTATTCCATAGATTGGTAACAGGGAAAGGAAGGTCTTTTAATTCGGGATAACCGCCATTATAAACAGGCTTAAGCCTGTTATGCTCAGCATCCTCAAGAAGTTCCTTCCAGATAAGTTCAGCCTCACCGAGCACTATTGCATCTGCATGGGGTTTTGCTTCATCTGGCAGTGCTGTAACATGGATTCCGCCAAGCACAACCTTTTTGCCCATGGCTCTCAGTTTGTCAGCCATTTTATACGCCCATGGGGCCTGGGGTGTTAGTACTGTAAAGCCTACAAGATCCGCATCCACCTCTTCGGGACGGAAAACCTCCTTATTGGCATCAATTAGCTGGACTTCGACATCCGGTCGTACTTTATAAGTAAGCCCTGCAAGATACTCTAAAACAGGAGGAGCAATGGGAAGCCCCTTTGACATCTGGCCTTTTTTCCCGAAAGGAGGAGATATAAGTACGAGTTTCATAGCATGTTCTCCACGGGCACTTTATCCAGATTACCCGGATCCAGCGGTAACGAAAAACCAACAGTTTCCAGCATACCACTGCTATGAATCTTATCGCTGGATTTAGGATTATTTAAAGACCCAAAACCTATTATAACAAATCGGCACTGCGGTACGCTGTTAGAGTCTTAAATCCGGGTAAGGTACTCGGGTGTACCAAACGGGCTTGAGGCATCAGGTTCTACTTGCTTCCCGTTCTCTTAAAAATGCCCCAAATAATCCAATCCAAAAGTAATAGCAATATCCCTGCCAAAGATAAGATGACTCCTGTCACAAACCACAAATAAAAGGGATCGCGAACCACCTCAAGCTGAACCCAGAAAGTGGGCTTAAAAAACTTCATGGTGATGTTTTCGAAGGAAAGAGAATCCGAAGAGGTTCCTGTAAAGACAGTCCTATCCCCGCGGACCACCTCTAACTGATAAAGGGGCTTTTCAATATTGTAATTTCGAGCACTCTCGTTACCCTTTTTTATGGTCTTATTTGGCAGTATATGAATATAAAATTTATAATACGGGAGTACAGAGAGTTCAAAAGAATCGACCCTGCCAAAAGGTAATAGGCGAAGAGCTACATATCCCCTGGACAGAAGTCTGCCATCCTTCCACAACTCCACACCTGGAGCAATACCGAAATTCAGTATGTGCATATAGCTGGATTTCACACGTTTTGGGGGAAATGCCCCAACTCTATAGACCTTGCCTGTCATATCAACAACATTAACAAAGGGTTCGTAATCAAAAATTATAGAATCATCCACCCTGAGAAGATCTGACTTCAGCGCCGGATCAATTCTTACCACCCTGAGAGGTCCGCTCTCCCAGGGAAGGTTTATAACATCTCCATCTCCAATAAGCAGCCACTTTGATTGTCTTGAATTCACACTTCCAAAGGAGGCAAAAAGGAAGATCAGAATGCCTGCATAAAGGGGAAGTCTGAGAATTAGCCTTACCCAACTCTTTCGAACTCTCCAGCATGCCCTGATAACCCTGATAGTGACGTTTACAAAGAATATCAAATAGACTGCCCTTGCCAGGTTGTTTGAGGATATGGCAATAATAAATTTCGCAAAAGCCTCCTCTGACCAGACAGCCATGGTAAGATAGTAGAATATAAATCCTCCCACTATCCATACAGTCAGTGCCCTGGCCCCCAGCAAGTCAAAAATTCTTTTAAAAAAGTTCACCTGCTTAATTCCTCTTTTGTCTTTCCGGTCTTTACCATTGTCCACTTCTGTCTTATCTCGGAAAGCTGTATCTGCACATCCCTGTCAGTAACCAGTGCTTTCAGAGGAATGGGATTGCATCCCCCGGGTTTGCCAAGCGTATTTACAGGTATGGGAGTTCTGCAGTACAGACATACCACATGATCTTCACCCTGGGCATATCCGTCAGGTGGACAGATCTCGCAGGCATCAAGGCATGTTGCAAGGGTTCCGTCATCCTTCTTCATTATCATAATTCTCACCTCTTCACCATCGAGGTCAAGGGAGTACTTATGAATCATCCCGTCTCTGAGGTCTGTACCGGGAGAGGTTATCGGGATAATCACCTTGTCTCCCTCTGCTACAAGGGGAACAGGCTCGGGATTGTATAATATCGAAACGCTCTCACTACCCTGAACAAACCATGTGCTAAGTATAAAGACCATAAAGAACACCACCGGAATACTTTTCAGAAGTCTCTCGTTCTTGATTCCCTTTATGTATTTTCTCCTTTGTGCTCCGGAACCTATTTTCGTTGGAGGCTCAACAGGTGCTGTCAGATACTTTTTAAGAAATATCACCAGCGGCACAAACAGCACTCCGAGGGACAGCCACAGGGCAACCATTTCTCCGAAAAGTACACCTATAAAATTCCATGTTGTAACCTTAAGCAGCATATGATCAGGCACAAGAAGCGTTACAAATGTCTGATGAACCACATCATGTATTAACTTCATAAGTCCCCTCTGCACAGAGGGAATGAGTGACAACTCAGCAAATCCCTTCACTCCACCACCTGTCAGTTTCAGCAGTGAAAGTACAAGGAGTAGCTGCGGGAAATCAAAGAGTCGGGTCAGCCTGCTGAAGAGATTCCTGAACAGAAGATATAAAAACATCTGTATAAGAAGAAAACCTGAAACTGAAGAGACCAAGGGAGAGGCATCCTCTGATATAATGGAAAGATTCTTCACATACAATGTTGACCCTGCTATATCAGGCACAATAAAGAACAGACCGAGCAGCAGAACGGATAAAATCAAAAACAGTTTCGTCTTTATCAAACCCTTCAGCGGACCGAGCAGTTCCGTACCAGATGTATGATAAAGAGCAGCAAGGGAAAGGAGATAATATACACCAAAGGAGTAACCTATCATCTTTACCACTGTTTCACTTGCCTCTGGTGTAGGTGAGATAGAATAATAGGTTCCTGCTGCAGCAAAAAGAGAAAATACCATTACAGCAGGAAGAAATTTTATAAGGAACTTAAGGTCATGTTCCTTCAGGTAAGCCCACACAAGAAAATAAGCAGCAGATAATTTCGCCCCCTCTTTGAGCCCTACAATGAATGCCTCAGCGTGAAACAGGTTCATCGCTTATGACCTTTCCATCCTCCATATGCACCAGTCTGTCCGCCCACTCTGCCACATACGGATCATGGGTAACAAGTACAACTGTAAAATGTTCCTGGGTGTGTAGGGTTTTAAGCAACTCCAGCACATTCCTGGTGTTTTTTCTGTCCAGATTTCCCGTTGGTTCATCAGCAAGCAATATGGAGGGGTTATTTATCAGGGCCCTGGCAATGCATACCCTCTGCTGCTCACCACCGCTGAGCTGTGAGGGCCTGTGATGCAGTCTGTGACCAAGCCCAACCCTTCTAAGGGCTTCTTCTGCCTCCTCTCTGTCAGGTATGCTGTGGAAATACTGGGCAAGCATTACATTCTCCGTAGCATCCAGATACGGGATAAGATGGGACTGCTGAAACACAAAACCTATCGTCTCCCTTCTAAACACAGCCAGTTCATCCTCGGAAAGGGAATTTATATCTGTACCATTTATGAAAACCTTTCCCTCTGTCGGATAGTCCAGCCCTCCAAGGATATTCAGAAGAGTACTTTTACCAGATCCCGAAGGCCCAACAATACTGACCCACTCACTCTCGGAAATCTCTAAATCAACCCCTCTTAAGGCAGTTGTCGTACCATAATTCTTCGAAAGCCCTTCTACCCTGATTATCTTCATCATTCACCTCTTAGTATCTGTGAAGGAACAGCCCTCATCGCATCCCTTACAGGGAAATATGTGGCAGCAACTGCAATGAAAACCCCTGTCAGAATGAGTAGCGGAAAGATAGCAACGGTAACGGGAACAAAGGAGCCAAAGGCCGAACGTGACACTCCTTCTGCCACAACCACTCCCGCAATTATGCCTACTGCTCCGCCAACAAGCCCCGCCATTACAGATTCGTAGAGAAAGAAGTCTCTCACCTTAGCCCTTGTCGCGCCCAGTGCCTTCATAAGGCCGATCTCCTCCATCCTTTCAATAACATTTGCTCCCATTGTACTTCCAAGTGTAATAACCGAGGAAAAAAGCACCACAAGGGTAACGAGTATCATCAAGAGTTCCACCTTTTTGAGCAACTGCTCCTCAGCCACTGCAACCTGCCTGACGGTTTTAACAGATACGGACGGATATTGTTTTTTGATCTCCTTACGAACCTCTTCAATATATCTCGTATCAACATTCAAAAGCAGAGCACTCACACCTTTAAGACCGAATAGCTGCCTTGCAGCATCCAGGGGCATCACAATTGCCGAATCCTCATCAGAGCCCTTTTCAAAAAAGGCGGTAACGGTGTATTCCTGTTCGGCATTGTCAAAATGGAGTTTATCACCTATCTTTATGTTCAGAAGGCCCTTAATATTAACGCCTACCATAACCTCACGAGTCCCTTCAGGCAGCCTGCCATCAACTCTTGCTCCTCTGAATTTTGACGGGTCAAGTCCTATTATCTCGTATCTCTTGCCATCTATATCTGCCATTGCATAGATATGGGCTGTAGTATCTTTTATATGTTTTGAGATTCCCGAAATCTCCTTAACGATTTTTTCACTCAGGTATCCACCCCTTGAATCCGTAACGATCATGTTTGCTCCGTACTGCCTTAACTCGGCACCAATCTTTTCCCTCATCCCTATAGAGACTGTTACAAGGGCAGTAAGCACAGAGACAGTAAGCATCACCGCTGAGGAGGCAATGACAAATCTGCTCTTCCTCTGGGATATAGATCTTTTCAGAAAGTAAAAGAACCAGTTCATCTCATTCTCCCTTCAGCACTACAGCAGGCTTTATGCCAAGGGCACGTCTGATTGGCAGATAGGCTCCGAGCACTGCTATCACAACTGAAGCCCCGATACTAAGAGGCAGAAGCACGAACCTCTGTTTAAGTGCCGTACCAAAGACCTGGTATCCTATGTATTGAGAGATACCGAAGGAGAGTATATAACCGATTATTCCTCCTGCAAGCCCTATAATCAATGCCTCAGTGAGGAAAATAATTATTGTCTTTATCCTGTCGGCACCAATTGCCTTCATAAGCGCCACCTCATGGGTTCTCCTTAGAAGACTCATTATCATTGTGGTAGATACACCAAGGGCAGCAGACAGGAGTGATACAGCAGTAAGCAAGTATATTAGCAGCTTCAGCCTGTTAAGAACCTTTCCTTCTGTCTGGGCCACCGGCCAGATGGGCCTTGCCACTGAGCCTGCAATAACCTCTTCCACCTGCTTTGCAATGGATGTGACATAGCCGGTACAGTACCACTTCTCATACTCCTTCCTGGTCATCTTCTCAGGGTCCTTATATGCAAAATCATCCATTGGTGTTGTAAGGGCGCTTATATAGACTCTGGAGACTTTGCCCGTGAGGCCGGAGAGTTTCTGTATAGTAGATAGTTCACCTACAAACATATTGTCTTCCTTTCCTCCTGTCCTAACTATACCGGTAACAACAAACTCCTTCCCAAGAAGCTGAACCGTATCGTTCAGTCTTAGTCCTTTTCGGTCAGCCAGATCTGCTCCAACCAGTATCTCGTTGTTCTTCTCAGGCCACCTCCCCTGTATCTGCCACCAGGGCATTACATTTGAAATACCTGTCTCAAAGGGCTTCTTTTCACCGGGAACCTTCAGAGGCTGCTTATACCATGTCCCCACAACCTTTACTCCCTGGACTTCATCCTCCACATAAAGAAAAGGAACCAGTCCCAGTATGTTGTGACGCCAGAAAATAGTCTTAACCTTTACAAGGTCCTTTTCGTCAAGATACCGCTTCTGTCCAGCAATGCCTGCCAGAGCAGTCACCTTTGGCTGTACGAGTATGTTTGCGCCAAAAGAGCGGAGCTCCTTTGCGATCTTGGAGGAGATATCCATGGAGAGGGAAAGCAGAGATGCAGCAATGGCAGTACCTACAGCCACTGCAATGACCATAACCGCCATTGCCTTCTTTTGATTGATAAATGATCTTTTTATTATATTAAACAGCATTAATCCTTTTCCAAGCCGGTACTCTTCTATTTTACCCTAAGTGCAGATTGAAAGTTAAATCTGAATTGAGCGATTTTTTAACTGAGTGCATCAGTGTGCGGTCAAAATTTAATAAATCCCTATAGAGGGTAGGGGGTATTAATTTTGAGCGGATTTAATTTTGCAAAAGATTTGCCATGGAGGGCAAATCGCAAAATTACCTCGGAGGCAGACAGGGATGTCTGCCGAGAATGAGACGAAAAATTAATACCCCCTACCCTACTTATGACTTACTCTGTTTATTGGACAGTAGTGATCTGAGTTTATCAGGCTGAGGTGGTGAAGAACTACACTTGGCGATACCGACAGTAAGTTACAATGACCTTAGTCCTTACCTTATTTAGATTAATTAAGGTAACGAACTGTATTAATTAAATCCTATCGCATTAATGGAGTTCTGACCCACCTCAGCCTGCCTCTGTATTTGTTAGAATCGCCCAGATCAGATAAAAACTTCAACTCCTGAACCGACAATTTACCACTGCTCACCTTTTCTGATAATCTATTTTCATGAAAACCAAATATATATATCCCCTGGTAATAGGCTTTTCATCCCTTATTCTCCAGATAGCCCTCATAAGGGCTGCCCTCAGAACCTTCTCAGGAAATGAGCTGGTCATAGGGATTGTTCTCTCTGTGTGGCTTATCGGGGTGGCCCTTGGCAGTATGATAGGAAGACGGATATCTATCAAAAGTGCCTTTGGTCTCACCTTTCTTTTGGTGGGAGTCCTGGCAGAGCCAACATTCGGACTCCTTCATGGCCTGAGGAACTTTCTATCCTTTGCTCCGGGAGAGGTGATTCCACTAAAGGAGACCCTGATCTGGTCTTTTATCAGTATCTTTCCCATCTCTACAATCATTGGTGCCCAGTTTCCCCTTGCCATAGATTATATAGAAGCGCATTCAGGTCGTGTCTATGGGCTTGAATCTGCCGGAGCGTTCCTTGGAGGATGCCTCTTCACCTTTGTTCTGTCTGAAAGGATTCCTACAGGAACGACTGTCGCGATGATGAGTGTACTGAATATTTTTGCTGCCCTCTTTGTCCTGAGGCTTAGGATTCTGTTACCTGTACTAATTCTACCGTTAGTATTTCACACTGTTTTGATGCCATACATCACTGATACATATCCAGAGGGGATGCAGATTATCAGGAGGGTAGAATCCAGATATGGCGAGATAGAGGCTGTAAAGTATAAAAAACAGATTAACATATACCATTCTGGTAAGTTTCTTTCATCCTATCCCGACCCTGTTACAGAAGAACTCCTTCCTCATCTTACAATGAGCATAAGACCGGAGGCTGAGAAAATTCTTCTTATAGGTGGCTCAATGGCAGCAGTCAGGGAGTTCCTTCGATATCCAATCAAAAACATAACCTACATAGAGATAGACCCCCAACTAATTGATGTCTTCTTCAACATACTGGACAGGCATGACCGTGCCATGCTTGATGATGATAGGGTGAGTATAATCTCAGCAGATGCCAGGCATTTTATCAAATCCCAACAAGAGAATGAATATGACCTGATTGTACTGAACCTCCCTGAACCGACAACTGCAAATCTCAACCGTTTTTATACAATGGAATTTTTCTGGCAGACCAGGAAGGTGCTCTCATCTGATGGCGCCATTGTTATGAAACTCCCCGGGAGTTCCGGATACATAAGCGATGGTATGAAAAGGGCATATGGCGCCATATACAATTCCATGAAGGCCATATTCAGGTATGTTGAAAACTCTTCATCGGAGTATAGTATCTTTATTGCATCTGATACTCCTTTGAACAGCTCTGTCCAAATGCTTAAAGAGAATTTTAAACACTCCGGCCTCACTACTAAATACTTTAATGAATCAATACTTGAGGATGCCTTCTCTCCCTTTAAAGTTGAACTCCTCAGACAGAGACTCTCCACCTTTGGCGGAGTCAACCTTGACAGAAGGCCTGTGGCTTACCTTTATAGTCTCACCCTCTGGTCCGAGGCTCACGGAGGCAGATGGCTTCGATCCATTTTGGGAGCAAAGGTCAGTACGGTGGTAATACTTTTTATATTTCCGATTATAGGGATAAAGGCTTTTCTAAAACTAAAAAAGTGGGATATCCATTACACCATCTTCTCTACCGGTCTTTTTACCATGTCCTATCTGACAATCTTGATACTTCTCTTTCAGGCAGGGGTTGGATATGTATACGAAATGATTGGCTTACTGACAGCAACCTATATGGCAGGAGGTGCGATTGGCGCCTTTATACCCTTCAGGCAGAAACAGACTAAGTTGTTTATCAGGGTATTAGATATTGTGCTTGTCACTCTCCTTCTTCTCACCCCCATTCTAATAGATCGTGAGATCTCCTTCTATATCCTATGTTGCATTGCCGGGATGGTAGGTGGTGCACAGTTCAAACTCGCCGGACAACTCACCACAAAGACTAAACAGAGCCTATCCGGTGGAATGCTCTATGCCTCAGACCTGCTGGGAGCAGTTCTTGGAGCCTTTGTGACCACATTAATCCTCTTTCCCCTCTCAGGACTTAACGGTACCCTCCTGACACTTGGGATCATTAAGGCTCTCTCCCTGCTCTAAAATCCCCACCCCTTCTTTCATTCTTTAAAAACAATAAAATCAAACTAAGAACTAAAAAACCAAACTCAAAACTTAACCCTCACAAAGGGTCTTGACCTTGTCAAGAACAGTGTCAGCCTCTCTCACATTCAATTTCTCCACAACCACCTTATCAGCCAGCACACCCAAGAGTTTACCAGGCAGTTCATACTCGATCTGTACCGTAAGTGTTGTCTTCTGCTGGTCACCATCAAAGAGATAGGTTTCAGTAATGGGAAAGGCACCCTCCATACGCATGGTGAATTTTTTGTTTTCTTCATACTCCAGCACCTTGCCCTGCCCCCTGAAATCAGTTCCCAGCATTCGATAGGTCCAGTCAAACGTGGTTCCTGGCCTGATTGGCATATCACTCACATTATCAACTGCAATAAGGCTGGTGACATAGCGGGTCCAGTTATCTGGAGATGAGACAAAATCAAAGACCTTCTCAAGGGGGGCATTAATCTCAATAGATCTTGCAATTACAGCCATAAGACCTCCTTTACCTCTTGTGAATTGAAAATACTATAACATACTTTTTACCACCTTCATAAACTCAAGCAGCACATCTCTATCCTTTATTAAAACATCATATATTTGCTCAAGGTTAAGCCTCCAGTATATATGCACAAGTACATTTCTGAAGCCCGCAAGATCAGACAATTGTTCGGCCAGTTGTTCACTCAACACATCTGCTTCTGACAGGATTTCAAAGGTTTCTCTATAAGTGGCAGGTCTTCTTAGCCGATGTTCAGATATCAGATGATTAGCAATATCAATTGCAGACTGAATGGAAATAAGCATTGCATGCAAAACCATGTTCCTTTTGTCTCTATTATGTTTGAGATCTTCAAGAGAGACATCCCTTTGATATCGTCCCCAGTCGTTCAGGGCTTCATCAAGCTCTCTCAGATGATCAAGTATTCCTTTCTTATCTACCATTTAAGGAACTCTCTGTCAAACCACTCCACAGTGGATTTAAAGTCCAGATACAGAGATGCAAGGTCAGCCTCGTAGTTGACTCTCTTAACTTCATCCCTTACAAACACCGGAACTCCCGTTCTGACCACCTCATACTGCAGTTCCACAGGCTTTTTGTTCAGGACAACAACTTCAACCTCTCTGCGCGGTGTTATAGCTCTTTCAATAATCCGTGCAACCTTTAAGGCAAAACGCAACTCCTCAGGAGGGGAAAGGTCCTTCTCCAGCAATAAAGCCACATCCACATCACGAAAATCCTCTCCTTTAACAACAGAACCAAATACATAGCAGAGTATAATCTCACCAAAATCAGCAACAGTTTCGGATATCTTTTTGAATATTTCTTCCCTCATATCGGTGCTGGAATCACTTAAAGCAGTCATTTTTATCAAGCTTTTCCACAACCTGATTTATGAATCTCTGAAAATCCTTGAGATGTCTTTTCAGTATACCATAGATAATTTCAGGATCGATCTTTTCATAGCAGTGAACAAGTATATTTCTCATCCCCACCATACCTTCAAAGTTACGAAGCGTCTTTCTATCTATAAAGCCGTTTTCATAAAGCACAAGACAGACATCCCGCATACTTTCAGGTGACCTAAGTCCCTTTTCAGAGATTATTATTTTCCCTATATCGATGCATGCCTCGATTGCCACCTGTAAATCGCGCTCAATTGCAGCCATTGTTTTGTGGTCAGCCTTCCTGAAGGTTGCAAAGCTGGGAAATTCTTCTGACATCTCTCTCAGATACTGAACTCTCTCATAAACAGTAGCAATAAGATTTTTTATTATCGTTTTAAAACCTGGCATACTCTGGCAGATAACTTTCAAGGAAAGGTTTAAAATCAAAAAACATTCCCAGTATTTTGTTCTGATATCTGTATAGGGCTGTCTTTGAAGAAATGTAAATGGGAACTCCTGTTGTTATGACATTGTAGCTAAAACTGAGAGAGGCCCTGTTCAGTACAGAGATATCTATCTCCCTCTTTAATTCCCTCTCAAGATTTCCACAAATCTGATTAATTTCCATGAAAAACTTTAATGGATTTTTTGAATATACATCCTCTTTGAATAGCACCGCCAGATCGATATCACTGCCAGCGCTCTCCCTCCCTTTTGCAAATGAGCCGTGAAGATAAACTATCTCAACAGGCAATTTTAATGCCTTTATCTCTTTTTTTAACAGTGCTGAAATATTTGTTTTTTCACTGATACGCATAATAT
>JALUAR010000251.1 GCA_027050975.1 Thermodesulfovibrio sp. | reverse complement strand
TACTGTTCTTATAGTTTCTTATCTCTGTTTTATTCTAGCCTCACTTATTGTCTCTGCTGTGCAGTTGGGAATTTTTATAGATGGAAAACCCTTTGTGAAAATCAGTCATTTATATAAGTCTCTGGCTCCTATCGGGATGCTTATCTCATTTACTGATATATATTTATGGGGCATTTAACAGCGAATTTGTTATAATGTTTTCATTGATAAATTTAAGGAAATTTCTATGAAAACCCATACACTTTTAATGCCTTTGGACATGCACCTGCATCTTCGTGACGGAGTGATGCTTGAAAATGTAGCACCCTTGACGGCTTATTCTTACAGCGGGGCTGTTGTAATGCCTAATCTTGTTCCTCCTGTTGAAACCAGAGAGGATCTTCTGGCATACAGAGAGCGTATTATGGCGGCTGTACCAAATGATTATTTTGAACCGTATATGACACTTTTTTATAAAAACTATGATAAGGCATTTTTAGAAAGTATAGTGGATGAAATCACGGCAATTAAGCTGTATCCTGCAGGGATTACTACAAACTCGGAGGATGGTGTCAGCTCTTTTGACATAGAAGAGATGCGTACTACTTTGGAAACAATGAGTAAGTTGGGTATTCCTTTATGCGTGCATGGTGAGACAGACGGTTTTGTTATGGACAGAGAAGCTGAATTTATGAGTATTTATGAGCTTTTGGCACAAAATTTTCCGGATTTGAAGATTATTATGGAGCATATTACAACCAAAGAAGCTGTTGCCATGCTGGATAAATATCCAAATTTATATGCAACAATTACTGTCCATCATCTGTTGTTGACGCTTGATGATGTGATAGGCGGATTAATGCGTCCGCATCTTTTTTGCAAACCGATTGCCAAAAGACCTGAAGATCTGGATGCACTTTTAAGCGTAGCACTTCAAGCCCATCCGAAAGTGATGTTCGGATCAGATTCCGCACCACATCCGCAGCATAAGAAAGAGTCCTGTGGTTGTGCGGCAGGTATCTTTACAGCGCCAATTTCATTGCAACTTCTTGTAGAAATTTTTGAGCAGTTTGACAAACTTGACAATCTGCAGGCTTTTGTCAGTGACAATGCCCAAAATATTTACGGAATTTGTCCCGAGTTTAAAGAAGTTGTTCTGGAAAAAAGACCATTTTTGGTACCTGAAAATTATGCAGGTGTTGTTCCTATGTATGCCGGTGAAACAATAGGGTGGGCTATAGAGAGTGTCGATTAGAGTTCTCCTGCTCGAAGATGATCTCCTCTTTGGCGAAACCTTGGCAGATTTGTTAGAAGAGGAAGGGTATAGTGTCATGCATTATCCAAATGGTCAGGACGCCCTTGACGCAACCTACGAAAACAAGTTTGACCTTTATCTTCTGGATATTAATGTGCCTCTGATAGACGGCATATCACTCCTTGGTGATTTACGGGATGCGCAAGATGAGACACCTGCTGTTTTTTTAACCTCCCATAAAGAAAAAGAGATGCTCGAGCGTGGTTTTGTCAGTGGTTGTGACGATTTTCTAATCAAACCTTTTGACAATACGGAGCTTTTACTTCGAATACAGGCACTGCTCAAAAGAAGTAAGGCAAAAGAAGCAGAATGTATTGGAGAGTTGTGCCATGACAAAATTCACAAATGCATCTACTACAGGAAAACAGCTTTGGATCTTTCAAAAAAAGAGTATGAACTGCTGGTACTGTTGATGAATCATGTCAATACTTCTGTTCCAAAGGAACTGATATATGAGGAGTTGTGGACCAGTGCTGACGG
>JALUAR010000250.1 GCA_027050975.1 Thermodesulfovibrio sp. | reverse complement strand
CTCACATCCTCAGCCAGGACACCACGAAGGTGTTGGAGATACGATTGATAACAAATCCTCTTAATCTGATATAATTAAGTTAGAACTCGACAAGGAGGCAACCTGTTAAAGACACCTGCATACCCTTAGAGTTGAGATTATAAAAACTTTCATGTGTAAGAGGAACAGATTGTGAAGCCCTCCGACTAAAGGTCGGGAGCTTCCAATGTAAGGAAAAAGAATTTTTATTACTACCATTGTAACAGATTTGTAATCCGTTAAACATTTATGTCCTGCCTGCCTTTCGTATAAGGGATTGCTTTAGTCTCTGCCCTTCTCCAAAAAACATTGAAAATACTGCATTCTTATAACCTTCTATCAGTTCAGCCCCACACATACTGTTACTGGCATGATTCTTGTTATTTCATATATACATTCCAGATTGAGGTTGTGAAAAAACATTCTGTGAGGAGGAAGAAATGAGAGTAAAAGACCACATCGAACTCTTTAAAGAACAGGAGTACCTTGAACAGTTTGAGAGAAAACGTGAATTTGAAAAGCCCTGTGGAGAGGATGAAATAAATAAGGTTCTTGAGTGGACAAAGACTGAGGAGTATAAGGAAAAGAATTTTGCACGAGAGGCCCTGGTGGTGAATCCTGCAAAGGCATGTCAGCCTCTGGGTGCAGTGCTTTGCGCCCTCGGTTTTGAAAAGACCCTGCCCTTTGTTCAGGGCTCCCAGGGATGCGTGGCATACTTCAGGAGTCACCTGAGCAGACACTTTAAAGAGCCTGTACCTGCTGTTTCCTCTTCAATGACAGAGGATGCTGCTGTCTTTGGAGGTTTAAACAATATGCTCGAAGGGCTTGAAAATGCCTATGCCATATACAAACCTGATATGCTTGCTGTATCAACCACCTGCATGGCAGAGGTTATTGGTGATGACCTCGGTGCATTTATAAAACAGGCAAAAGACAAGGGAAGAATTCCTCCAGAGCTTCCAGTGCCTTTTGCCCATACGCCGAGTTTTGTTGGTTCACATATTACAGGTTATGACAATATGATGAAGGGAATCCTTGGTTATCTGACTGACAGAAAGGGTGAGCATAACGGAAAGATAAACATAATTCCAGGGTTTGATACCTATACAGGAAATATTAGGGAGATAAAGAGACTTCTGGGCCTCATGGGTGTTAAGTATACAGTGCTTGCTGATATCTCTGATGTCATGGATTCTCCAAATGTCGGTGAGTACATAATGTATCCAGGAGGAACAGCGCTTGAGGATGTAAGGGATGCAATTAATGCCACTGCAACAATCTCAATGCAGAAGTACTCAACCCTGAAGACAGGGGAGTTTATCAAAGAGGTATGGGGACAGGAGTTTATTGCAGGACCGATGCCCATTGGAGTGGACAATACTGACAGATTTTTAAAAGAGGTAAGCAGGCTTACTGGCAGCCCCATCCCTGAAGAACTTGAAGCAGAAAGAGGCAGGGCGGTTGATGCCATGGTGGACTCCCACCCCTATGTTCACGGTAAGAGGTTTGCCCTTGTAGGTGATCCTGACCTGCTCCTTGGCCTGATAAGCTTTCTTATGGAGATGGGTGGAGAACCTGTTCATATCGTCTGCACAAACGGTGATAGGAGTTTTGAAGAGGAGGCTAATGTATTACTAAGCAGTAGCTATTATGGAAGAAACGGAAAGGTCTATATAGGTAAGGACATGTGGCACCTGAGGTCTCTGATGTTTACAGAGCCTGTGGATCTGCTTATTGGAAATTCTTATGCAAAGTTTCTCTGGAGAGATACGGGAACTCCACTTATCAGGATTGGTTTTCCAATTTTTGACAGGCACCATCTGCACAGATATCCAATAGTTGGGTATCAGGGAGTGATAAACCTTGTAAACTGGATAGTAAATACAGTGCTTGATGAGATGGACAGGAGTTCAATGCATACACAGAGTTTTGATGTTATAAGATAAACAGGGACGCCTTTAAGGCGTCCCTATAAATAGGCGTTCAAGGCCGCAGTATTCACGATAAATACTCTACCAGATTCTGCCGAAATACCGCATAAAGACTGAAGGGTATAGAGACACCCACTCCGATAAGGAATGTCATGAAAACGGTAAGCTCCAATGTCTCAAAGGAGATAATCTCTCTAACGGGAATCTGATGCCCCTGAAGCATGGTCACAAAAAGAGCAATGAGATTGCCGCAGAGCGCCCCCATCAGGGCTATCCACACCGTGCGGCTTATTATCAGATGAAATATAATGCCCTTTGTTACGCCGAGTGTATAGATGGTGGAGAGTTCCTTTTTCCGTCCCTCAAGATTTATGTATGTGCTTATAGCAATACAGAAGGCAATAAGAACAAAAGAGATTGCATACAGGAGGTTCTGATACCTTCTGAGCGTGGTCTCCACCTGCATTTCAGCAACCTCTCCCCTTGAGGAATCAATAATCTCTACAGGTACAGAAAAACTTTTGAGCAATGCTCTGAGCCTCTCCAGGGAGGATGCAGACTCTGGAAAGAGGCGTATCTCGTTTATCTCACCTTCCCTGCCTGTCATCTCCTGAAGCACAGAGAGGGTAATAAATACGGCTATATCCTCAACAGCAGCTGTTGTCTCAATCACCCCTCTGACCCTGAAATCTCTATTACCTACACGGATGATGTCTCCTTCTGATTTGCCTGTTTTTTGTGCCATAACAGTCCCGATAAGTGCCTCGTCCTTTCCAAGTGAGTACCTTATAAGAGGATAGGAGTATACAGTTGCAGGGTCTATTCCTATAACAGGATAGACCTTGCCCTCAATCGGCATGTTAGTTATCAGCCGGGGTTCAATCCCCCTGAGCAGGGCGGAAAGGTCACGCTTGATTTTATTGTAAACTTCAAGAGAAAGTGTCCTGTTCTTCATCTGTGCTGTGGCAAGCTCAAAGGATGTAATACCCACAGGCACAATGCTTAGTGATGGGCCTATGTAGTCAAGTCTTCTCTGAACGGATGCCTCTCTTGCCCTGCCCATGAGGTCAACTGTAACAGGTATGGCCACAAGCAGAGCCAACAGCGCTATGTTGATAAAGAAGACGGTCTTTCTTCCTTTCAGTTCCTGCCACGAAAGCCACAGGCTGAGCCTCAGTGTGTTCACCAAACTCATCCTCCGTTCTGCAGTATGCCGCCTCTCAGATGAAGCACCCTTTCAGCATAGGATGCAACCGCCTCCTCATGGGTTACTATGATAACTGTTATCCCGTTTCTGTTCAGTTCAGCAAAAAGGTTCATCACCTCGTGGGTCATCTCAGGGTCAAGATTGCCTGTTGGCTCATCAGCAAGGATGAGGGCAGGCTCGTTTATCACGCTTCTGCAGATAGCCACTCTCTGTCGCTCACCAACGCTCAGCTCAGATACCCTGTGGTTCAGACGATGGCCAAGCCCAAATCGTCTGAGAAGTTCTTCTGCCTTTTCGGTTGCCTTTCGACGTGAACCTGTGGTCAGTACCGCAGGCAGAGCCACATTGTCAAGGGCATTCAGATAGGGGATGAGATTAAAGGTCTGAAATACAAAACCGATCCTCTCAAGCCTCAAGCCTGCACGGTATGAGGCAGGATGTGCATAGATGTCCTCTCCCATAAGATATACCTCTCCCTTTGTGGGCCTGAGCAGGGCACCTGTTATAAAAAGAAGTGTGCTCTTACCACTTCCGCTTGGCCCCACAATGGAGACAAACTCTCCCTCCTGCACTTTAAGGCTCACATCACTGAGGGCAGTGACAGTCTCTTTTTGATTGTTTCTGAACTGCTGTGTGACAGAATTGAGTTCAAGCATTTTTTACTCCTCTCTGAGAAGTTTTGTAGGATCCAGCCTGCTGATATACCACGACGGTATAAAAGAAGCCAGAAGTGCCGCCCCTGTAATTACCGCTACCAGCCAGGGAAGTACCTGGGCGGAGGGACTTAGACTTACGCGCATGAACATTCGTCCTGCCTGAGACATAAGGGGTATGCTCAGGATGTATCCTGCCAAAGCACCGGCTACTGCAGTAGCCACAGAGATAATGATATTTTTTATTACTATTCGTCCGGGAGACATGCCAATGCTCAACAGAAGACCGATCTCCCTTCTTCCCTTATGTATGAGGTAGAAGAGCAGAAAGGCTATGCTGGCAGTAACTAGCACTCCTCCTGCAATCCAGAATATTACAGAGTATTGCTCCATCGTGCTTTTTATCTCTATCTGTGCCTTTGCCATTCCGTCAACAGTGATTGCCATTGTCCCCGGCAGTATGCTCTCCACCTTTGCTGCAAGGGCAGGCACATCAAGCTCACACCAGCATCCACTCAGATGCAAGGCATTTATTCTGCCAGGGGTCCCAAGTATCCGCTGGGCTGTCTTAAGAGGTGCGAAAATTGCCATGTCATAGCCCTTTGGAGGAGGGTCAACAATTGCAAAGACCCTGAGTTTATGGTTATTGACCACAAGATTGTCTCCTGAACTGAGACCCAGCCTTCGGGCCAGTCCACTGCCTATGACTACCAGTTCATGTCTGCTATCTGATGATACGGGAAACTGAAGCCTCCGGCCTACCAGTATCACATCCATTCCCTGAACAGTCAGATTACCGTAGAGCCTTGGTTCTATTACCTGGATATGTTTTCCAAGATGAGAGGATTCTATCCTGTCGGAATAATCCTCGGGCATGGTTTCTGCTCCGTACCTCATCAGATAGAACTGCTGAAGATCCGTGTCCTCTGGTACAACGAGCATGCCCCGGCCCAGTTTATGGGTGAGTTCGTTCACCTTATCTTCTGCTGAGCGGTTCAGAGAGCCCTGGGTCACTAACAGTGATACAACAAAGGCAATAAGACAGACGGTAAGCAGATGGACAACCCACCTGAATCTTGTCTCTTTGAGTAAGAGCGGAAGTATTTGAAGATTCATTCATCCTCCATACCCTGGGCAGATAATTTCAAAATCTTCTATCAAAATATAAACAAATAAAGATGAAGAAGTTGTGAATTTTTCCGGAATAAGTTCTGAGGGGGACTGGAATTAGACATCACATACGCTTGGGGTCCTGATTCATCTGTTGTTAGTTAAACTTTAAAAGTGGACACCCTTAAGGTCTGCAATTTTGATATGGAAGACTTCTAAAAGAGTTTCATCACACCACAAGCGTAGTTCTGACACATTCTCATCTTTAATATCAATCAAGTCTCCTGTTTTGACTTTATTCAGTTTTAATTTCAAGCCCTTTAAAGATATCTGTCCATAAGGATTCACTATCCTCTGGGCTCTCAGACAAAAGAGGTCCTTTGGCGATTCATAGGGCTGGGGCATATGAAAGTCACGGAATAGGCTTGCACCCTCCCTTAAAGCATTCTCAAACCTTATGGCAGGAATCTCTCCTGTGGTTGAATGCACCTGACTGTAGTTGTATCTCTGAACCTCCCTGTCAAGTACTCTCTGGGCATCATCTATAGTCCTGACATCTTCTCTAATACAGGTTCGTATAAGTCTGTCCTGTAACGATCCAAAGGGTCTCTCTATCTTGCCTTTCTGCTGGTGGATTTCGTAAAACGATTCAGACACAGATATAAAGATACATCAGAGGCCGTCTATGAGGCAGTGAAGGTAAGGACGCGTCCTGTAGTGGCTACAGCCGTTACCACCATCGCAGGAATGCTACCCATAGCAACAGAGAGGGCCTTTGGTCTGGAAAGACTCCCACCTCTTGCAATAGTAGCAATCGGAGGGCTTTTCATTGGCACATTTCTTACCCTTGTGTATACACCAGTATTTTATCTTATGAAAGAATGGCTGTATAAGAAATTAAAAATGTAATTTTTATTTCCAGTAGAGAATATCCCGGACCAAAGATCGAAAATACTCCTACAGGGATTGACCTTTCCTATTTACAACATCTCTATACAGCTGTGGTCTTCTGTTGGGATAAATACTCTCTATCTTTCTCCACTTCATAATCTCCTTAAGGTCTATGGTAACTGTCTGAATTTTGGTTTTGCTTCCGATGTCAGCAATTATTTCACCTCGTGGGTCAATCACCATGCTGTGTCCCGAAAAAATCTTGTCCGGCCTGTTTACATAAACTACAAAAAGCTGATTAAAGACTGCTGCTCCCTGAAGACGGCGCTGTATATACTCCTGCCTGAAATCTCTAGGTGTAGCAGATATGTTTACCACAATCTCTGCACCCTTAAGGGCAAGAACTCTCCAGACTTCTGAGAATGCACCATCAAAACAGATGCACATTCCGATCTTGCCTGCTGGTGTATCAATTACATCCAGTCTTTTCCCTGGTATAAAATTCTCTGTCCAGTGGATGTGGGTTTTGTCATAGTGAAATATGGTTTTTCTGTCAACATATGTGGCTGTATTATAGAAGGCCCCTGGTTTCCCTCTCAATTCTCCGAATATTACTTTTGCACCAGTTTCTTTAATGAAATGATAAAGATCGTCAGACTGCTTTGCCATATTTTTGTAAAAGAGCTTCATCTCTCTGTATAAAAGCCCCTCGGGTCTTTCAAGAGAAGGATGTCCATGGAGTATAAGTTCGGGAAAGACTATGAGGTCTGAGTTTTTATACTCTCGGATTATCTTTTTTATATGTTTGATGTTCCTTGATGGATCACGGTATCGACCTATCTGGGCAAGGGTTATTCTTTTTTTCAACAACACGGGATCTCCTGCTTCAGATAGGGAGGAATGTACTTCCGCTTTATTTCTTCCTCGATAGCCTGAAGGTATGAACGTGCTATATCATCACCATATTCTTCATCACCGTAACGATAGAGACTTCCTTTGTCACGATCTATATTCTCCATTACAAATATCTCGTTTGCCTTGCTTACCTTTTTCTTTGCCAGTCTCTTGATTATTCCGTGTATGCCCGAACCTGATTGAGCAGGGTCTTTCTTTCTGAATGCAATTGATGGTGGCACACCAAGCTCAACCGCTACCTGACGGTGAACCCTCTTTCTTATGTTATCTTCAGCCCCGTATATTTTTAGATTTGGTGCTATGCGCATGGCCGTGATTATTACATCTCTGTCAAGATAAGGGGCTCTTAACTCTATTGAATGAGACATGGTCAACTTGTCCTCTCTTTCAAGGGTATCCGTATAAAGATAGTTCAGGTCTTCCCAGAGTTTTTCATGTAATATAAGGTATCCATCCTCCCTTACCACATCATTATACCACGGATAGCCTGCAAACAATTCGTCAGCTGCCTGACCTGTAAACATAACTCTTATGTTGTCTTCAGAGGCAAGTTGTGCTGCAAGGTACATAGGAATTGCTACCTCTACCTGTAACAGGCCACACTCTTCAACATTTCTTATAACCTCTGGAAGAATGCTCTCCACAGTCCTGTCGTCAATAATTGTTGTCTTTAATTCAAGCCCCAGTTCCGATGCTACCTGTTCAGCCGCCAGAATATCACCTGAGTGTTCGGTACCTGTACAATAGCAGATAATATGTTTGCCTTCTCTCTGAAGAAGGTGGGCTATAAGGACAGAATCGATACCACCTGAAAAAATTACGCCAAGGGCATCTTCATTAAGTCCTGTAAGTCTCTTTCTAACTGCATTTACAATAGCTTCTTTGTATGTCTCAACAGCTTCTCTAAAGTCAACAATATCGATCTGTGGCAGGAACAGTTCATACCCTGAGATCTGTTTAACACCACTGTCTGAGATTTCGAGTATATGGCCTGGCATAAGACGAACAGGGTTATCTTTTCCATTCCACAATGCCTTTTTCTCGGATGCAAAGTATGTGGTATCTCCATTTTGTATGTAATAAAGTGGCTTCTTTCCAACCGGGTCCCTTGCCACAACTATCTTACATCCATCAGTTACGGCAAGTACATACATTCCATCAAGTAATCCAAGAACCCGTTTTACTGCATCTACAAGTTCGCCCCTGTAAAGCTCTTCTATTAGATGTACTATCACCTCACTATCGCTTGTTGTTTTGAAGACATGGTCTCTCATCAACAGGGAACGTAACTTCTGATAGTTGTATATCTCTCCGTTATGTATCAGGCTGATACGGCCGTTACATGAGGTATAGGGCTGAGAGCGTTCTTCCGTTCCCACTATCTTTAATCTTGAGTGGCCAAAAGCAATATGTGCCTTGGTGTTAAAGTATGGTATTAATGAATCAATATCCTCCGCCCTCTTTATAACTCCATCTAAATAGATACCGTGTGTGTCTGGCCCTCTGTGTTTCATCTTTTTTAGCATATCATGAATATCATGAGAGGGAATTTTTCCATTCCTGACAAAATGTCCGCATACTGTGCACATGATCTTTCACTCCTTTACTTCTGAATCCATAGTAATTTTTTGTAGATCCAGCCTGTCTGGCCGAATTCATCCAACACCTTTACCCATTTGCCTTTAAACCTGACAACCTTAAAGGAATCATATTTTATTGCTGGACTCCACTGTGCTTTTCTGTATTTTATGCCGGGACCTGTCCTCACATTAACCTTATCCTTCTTTACTACCGCACAATAATATCTATCGGTTACCAGTGGTGCATATATCCAGTGGGTATCACCATCCACATCCTGTACCCTGTACCACTTGCCTTTTTTCTTCAGTTTTTTAAGTGGCATGTATTTGAACACCTGCCAGGTCTTTTCATATCTGGTTCCAGGTCCGGAGCGAAGATTTGCTGTCTCAACTCTTACGCAAAGGGCTGAAGAGGTGTCAATCATAAAAACAATGGAAATTATAGGGAAAAACAAGATTAATAAATAAACCGATATACTTTTATTTAGCATTATAAA
>JALUAR010000249.1 GCA_027050975.1 Thermodesulfovibrio sp. | reverse complement strand
AAACTGATAATGGCCTTTATTTTGTTGACAAAGCTTCTGCCCACAAACCCCTCTCCGGGAATAAACTTTATGGGATAGCCTTCACGGGGAATCACCCTTGCCTCAATACCCCGATCCGTTCCCATAAAGATAATCTCTGTATCCGGAGCCCTGCTTTTCAGTTCCTCTGCAAGGGCAAGCCCGGGATAGAGGTGTCCGCCTGTTCCTCCTCCTGCCACGACAATCCTCATATGGCTCTCCTCTTTATCATTCTTGCCTTCAGTCGTGCCCTCCTCTTTATGAGATCCTGTGTTGTTGCAAGGCTGTACTGCTCCGGCTCAGCCTTTGAAAGCCTCAGGAGTATTCCTACGGACATATAGCTTACAAGCAGTGCGGAGCCACCGTAACTTATAAAGGGCAACGGAAGCCCCTTTGTAGGGACGAGCCCCGTAACCACTGCTACATTAATAAGGGCCTGAAGTGTAATCATCAAAACAAGTCCCATTGACAGATAGAAAGAGAACGGGCTTCTTGCCCGACCTGCGATCCTGATTCCTCGGACAAAAAAGAGTGCAAAAAACAGCAGTACCAACGAAACACCTATAAGTCCCAGTTCCTCTCCTATCAGTGAAAAGATAAAATCCGTGTTTATCTCCGGCAGAAAGCTCAGCTTCTGCCGACCCGCACCAAGGCCGACTCCCTTAAGTCCACCGCTGCCAAGGGCAATAAAGGACTGTACAAGTTGAAAACCGCTTCCGTAGGGGTCTTTCCACGGGTCTATAAAAATAAGAAGCCTTTTGAGCCTGTACGGCTCCATAAGCAGCGCCACCAGCACGGGCACTGCTGCCACAACAAAAAGAAGAAGATATCTCACTGGTGTGCCTGCTATAAATAGAACAGATACTGTAATTACCCCGAGGGTAAAGGCACTTCCAAAGTCAGGCTGTCTGAGTAAAATAAGCTGAATAACTCCCATCACTGCAATCGGAATTATAAAGGTCTTGAATTTTTCCCTGGCATCTTCTGTTTCGGCAAGGTATTTGGCCAGGAAAAACACCATGGCAAACTTTGCAAACTCACTCGGCTGGAAGGTAGATGGCCAGAGTTTAAGCCATCTTCTTGCTCCGTTGATTTTCAATCCGACACCCGGAATAAATACAGCCAGAAGCATAAGTACGGCAATCACAAGCAACGGAATGGCAATGGCCTTCATATGCCTGGGAGTCAGTCTGTAGAAGATCAGCATTGCCGTAACCGAAATGGCAAGGGTCATGATATGGCGTTTAAGGAAAAAGAACTGGTAATCTCCCTGAGCCGTAATCAACCTCTTGCCCTGTGAAAGTGACATAAGGGCTGTTGAGCTATATACCATTATCACTCCCATTACTGTAAGAGCCAGTACTGAAAAAAGCAGAACCTTGTCGTATCTGTATGTCTTCAGCGGATCCATCATGCTGCCTTAAGCCTTCTCACCTCCTCTTTGAACACCCTTCCTCTGTGCTCAAAGTTCTCAAACATGTCAAAGCTTGCACATCCTGGTGAAAGCAAAACAGTACCGCCACTGCCGGCAAGGGCGTAACCCCTCTTTACGGCATCGGACATATCCTCTGCCGTGTAAACATCGATAACACCGCCAAGTTGACTAAGAATCTTCTCTTTAGTCTCACCCATAGCCACCACCGCCCTGACTCGCTCTCTGAGATAGGGAATAAGAGGGGTGAAGTCACTTCCCTTGTCACTTCCACCCAGGATAAGCACCACTTCCCCTTCAAAGCCTTCAAGGGACTTGATAACTGAACCTATATTGGTTCCTTTGGAATCATTATAAAAGCTTACACCGTCCACCTCTTCTACGAACTCCATTCTATGTTCCAGCCCCCTGAATCGCCTGAGAACATTAGCTATAACAGATGAATCCACACCGGCCAGAGAGGCACAGAGCCCTGCTGCAAGGGCATTCTCTATGTTGTGAAGCCCTTTAATTCCTATTCCCTCAACAGGTATTATCCTCTGCTGCTTGATAACGATGTATCCGCTGTCAACATAAGCACCTTTTAAGAGAGCATTGCTCTGCCTTGAGAAGTACCAGAGGTCTGCAGCTGTTTCAGTTGAAAAATCCTTTACAATGGGATCATCTAAGTTCAGTATCAGCCTGTCCTCTTCGGTCATGTTCAGCATTATTCTCTTTTTGGCATCAATGTACTCCTGCATGTCTCGGTAACGGTCAAGGTGGTCGGGAGAGATGTTTAACACCATTCCTATCGATGGTCTGAATGTATTTATGCCTTCCAGTTGGAAGGAAGAGACCTCGGCAACTATGTAATCTATCCTCTCAGGCTTCTCAGCCAGAATATAAGAGGCCATGGTCTCTGACAGAGATGTTCCTATATTACCTCCAGTAATCACATTGTAGCCGGCTCCTTTGAGCATTAAGTCGATCAGTGTGGTTGTTGTTGATTTACCGTTTGTTCCTGTTATGGCAATCCATGGAATATTATCCGCAACCCTATAGGCAAGCTCAAGCTCACCTATCACCTCAATACCTCGGCTGTATGCCTCCTGAACGAGTGGTAACGAGGCAGGAACTCCGGGGCTTAGAATCACCAGGTTAACACCGTCAAGCATGGAGACGGTGTGTTTACCGGTCTCTATGAGAATGCCTTCGGGCAGATTCATAATCTGTTCCATCAGCCTGTCCTCTTCTCTGCTGTCGGTAATCCTGACCTCCGCACCTAACAGTTTCAGAAGATGGGCAGCACCGAGGCCGCTGATACCCATTCCAACCACCAGGGCCACTCTTCCCTTAAAAGCCGAGTTATCCGACCCGTTCATAATCATCTCTCTGTTGTCCGTGTTCCTCATCTCAGTTTCAGGGTTGAAAGACTCAAAAGAGCAAGCAGGATACCAACAATCCAGAATCTCACCACAGTTTTCGGCTCAGGCCATCCTTTCACCTCAAAGTGGTGATGGATGGGAGCCATTCTGAAAACCCTCTTGCCTGTTAACTTGAATGAAAGCACCTGCAAGATAACGGATACAGTCTCTATTACGAATATGCCGCCCACAATGGCAAGCACTATCTCATGCTTGGTAATCACTGCAAGAGTGCCCAGAGCACCGCCAAGCCCTAAAGACCCTACATCACCCATAAAGACCTGGGCTGGATAGGCATTGTACCACAGGAATCCCAGGGCTGCTCCGAACATAGCTCCGCAGAATACGGTTAGTTCACCTGTCATTGGCAGATAGAGCACCTGTAGATAACGGGCCAGTCCTGCATGGCCGCTTATATATACGAGCATTCCGTTGGCAAGCACGGCTATGGCAACAAGCCCTATTGCAAGACCGTCTATTCCATCTGTGAGGTTCACGGCATTGGAAGAACCCACAATAACAAAAACCGAGAAAGGAATATAGAAAAGCCCCAGGTCTATTAGCCATCTTTTGAAAAAGGGCACACTCAGCTTGGTGCTGTACGGATCAAGGGGGTTATGGTAGAGGAAGAAACTGATACCTGTGGCAAGAATGATCTGGGCAGCAAACTTGTAGCATGGTCTCAGTCCCTTGTGGTTTTTCTGTGTAACTTTCAGCATGTCGTCAACAAGCCCTATGATTCCAAAGCCTGCCGTGGCAATGATCATAATCCATACGTAGGGGTTTTTCAGATCCATCCATAACAACGCAGTGACGAGAATGCTCGTCAGAATCAGAATGCCACCCATTGTGGGAGTTCCGGCCTTTTTAAGATGACTCTGCGGACCGTCATTCCGTATCTGTTGTGTCAGACTCAACCTTCTTAGCCGTTCTATCACATAAGGAGCAAGGGCAAATGTAAGCATGGCTGCCGTGATCACCGCAATGGCAGTTCTGAAGGTAATGTATCTGAACACATTAAAGGGGAAATATATGGTATGTAGCTTATATAGCAGTGCGTATAACATCAGCCCTCCAGCACCTTTTCCATTTTCATTCCCCTGGAGCCCTTGATGAGAACCGTATCACCTTCGTTAACAATTTTCAGCAGTACGGCTCTTGCCTGCTCCGGACTGTCCACCTGATATACCTTTACATTGCCGTTTGTACTGCTGAACTCCTCAGCAAGATAGGACATATTCCTGCCTACTGCTATTACCACGTCCACGGGCAGGGTTGAGACCCACCTGCCAAGGTTTCTGTGAGCCACCTCTGAGTATGCCCCTAACTCGAGCATGTCACCCAGTACCGCTATTGCCCTTCTCTTTTTCAGGGAGACCAACTCTTTTATTGCCTCCTCCATGGATGCCGGGTTGGCATTATAAAGGTCACTGATAACGGTAGCCCCGTGCAACTCCTTTATCTCAAGCCGCATGGGAACTCCCCTGAACTTCTCAAGCCCCTCCTTTATAACCTCCAGGGAAAGACCGAATGACCTTGCAACCGCTGTGGCAGCAAGGGCGTTGTACACATTAAAGTTTCCGAAAACAGAGAGATTAACCCTGATAGATTCTTCGTTCTTAATAAGGAGATCAAAGCTCACCCCTTTGTCAGTGTGAATCACTCCCTCTGCCCTCACATCCAGCCCTTCAGCCATGCCAAAGGTGATCATCTCTTTTGTGCTGTTTTTTTCCTTCGCAGATGAGTACAGACGATGGTCGTCACCATTGATCACAAGGGTCTTGACAAACTCCTGAATCTCCAGCTTCGTCTCTCTCACCATCTCCAGCGAGCCAAAGCCTTCCAGGTGTGCAGGACCTATGTTTGTTATCACACCCACGTCAGGCAGTGCTATCTTACAGAGATCCCTTATGTCTCCCGGAGCACTTGCTCCCATCTCCAGCACGGCTATACTCTGACCGTTAAGTCCTGTCAGAGTCAGGGGAAGACCGATATGGTTATTTAAATTCCCCTTGCTAATCAGTACGGAAAACCGCCTGGACAGGATCGAATTAATCATCTCCTTGGTTGTTGTCTTGCCATTGGTTCCTGTAACTCCAACAACCTTCGTACTTCTTTGGAGTCTTCTGAATCTTGCAATAGCCTGTAAGGCTTTAAGGGAATTAGGGACAATGATTATGCTCTTTCCCCTCTGTGGTATGACCGGAGGATAAGAAACCACCGCACCGGCACCGATCTTTAAAGCCTCATCCACAAAGTCATGGCCATCAAATCTGTCTCCCCTCAGGGCGACAAAAAGCTCACCATCCTTTATGGTTCTTGAGTCAATGGATACACCACTGAAGGTCTCTGCTCCCCTCAGAAGCAGCCTGCCTCCCGTAGCCTCAAGGATCTCTGTCAGTGTGTATGTTGCCATCTATGCCTGCCTTTGTCCCTTTAACTCCAGAATCGCTTCTTTGAGAACTTCCCTGTCACTGAAGGGATAACGGACTCCGTTTATTTCCTGGTAGTCCTCATGCCCCTTCCCTGCAACAAGCACCACATCACCTTCCCCGGCAATAGATACGGCCCTCCTGATAGCCTCTCTTCTGTCAACTTCAACCATGTAGTTTTCACTCTTTATACCTTTCCTGATATCCTCTATGATTGCATCAGGTGATTCACTCCTTGGATTGTCAGAGGTTATCACCACAACATCACTTAGTCTTGAGGCTATATCACCCATCAGGGCCCTTTTCCCTTTGTCACGGTCACCGCCACAGCCGAAGACCGTTATCAGTCTGCCGCCTTCAATACCTCTCAGTGTCTGGATCACCTTCATCAGGGCATCGGGTGTGTGGGCATAGTCAATAATAGCAAGAAAGTCCTGCCCGACCCTTACCGGCTCCATTCTGCCCTCCACACCGGAGAACCCCTCTATCGTTTTCTTTATGTATTCCCATTCAATACCAAACGTTCTTGCCACAGCCACAGAGGCAAGAATGTTGTATACATTCGTAATTCCAATCATCGGAGTAAAAATCCGCTGACACTCATCCTCAAAAGATATGGCAAATTCGGTACCCTCGATAGACTGCCTGATACCGGTTGCCCTGCACATCGATGAATCATCTAGACCGAATGTTATTGTCTTCAGACCGGCATCTTTCAGTTCGTTGTAAAGCCTTCTGCCATACGGGTCGTCCTGATTTATTACGGATACCTCGGAGTTGAAGTCGAAAAAGAGCCGTCTTTTTGCCTGGAAATAGGCTTCCATATCACCGTGAAAATCAAGATGGTCTCTTGTAAGATTGGTGAAAACAGTGATTGCGAACCTGGTATAGTCAACCCGCTTCAGTGTAAGTGCGTGGGACGAGACCTCTGCCACCGCATGTGTCACACCTTTGCTGACCATCCTGAAAAGGAGATGCTGAAACTCTACTGCCTGAGGAGTGGTAAGGGGTGCCTTTACGGATTCCGAATCAATAATGTATCTGATTGTTCCCAACAACCCGGCCCTCTTTCCGCTGGCACGAATTATCTCGTACAGCAGGTAAGATGTGGTTGTCTTTCCATTCGTCCCTGTTATGCCGACAAGTGAAAGTGTCTGAGAGGGTTTTCCAAAAAATCTTGCAGCCATGTAAGCCATTGCATCATTCATCTCCTGTACTTGCACATAGGGAACGGTTATCCCCTTCCTATGAGACTCCTCGGAAACAACAGCGACAGCTCCCTTTTTTATTGCCTCATGGATGAACTCGTTACCGTTAAACCTCTCTCCCTTTACTGCAAAGAACAGATCTCCCTTTTTAACGGCTCTTGAGTCAGCACACAGCCCCTTAATCACAGGGTTACCTCCTGTGACAGTAGCAATAAGCCCCTCTGTCAATTCACTAAGTCTCATCATCCTATTCCACTTCCACAGCACTGATATTGTTTTTTATACCTCTGCTCACCACAAGAATGTTTTTCTTCAAGATATCTTCTCTTGGTATGTATCTGTATGCCAGGGCCTTCCTGGCAATGTCACTGAATACAGGTGCGGCCACCTCTCCGCCGTAATACTTGTGCTTGGGCTTCCAGATTACAACAATCATTACGAAAGCCGGGTTATCAGCAGGCACCATTCCCACAAATGAGCTTACAAAGTCCTTGTAGGAATACCTACCTGTTTTCGGATCAATTAGCCTAGTAGTTCCCGTCTTCCCTGCCACTGTATTACCAGGCACAGTTGCCTGCGCAGCGGTGCCATCCTCTGAGACAACAGCTTTAAATGCCTCCTTCAGAAGTTTCACTGTCCTGCTGGATAGAATTTTTTCTTTATCAGTACTGTTAACTTTTTTTATAATTAGTCCCTCAGGTGACAAAACAGCCGAGACAATATGGGGTCTTACCAGATAGCCTCCGTTGGCAACAGCAGCATAGGCCCTCAAAATCTGTAAAGGTGTAACCATCACCTCATAACCGATTGCCATTGCACCCTGGGTGGTCCCTGACCACTCCCGAGGCGGTTTCACTATTCCAGGAGACTCACCCGTAAGGTCTATGCCTGTTTTGCGACCGAAGCCAAAAAGTTCAACATACCTGAAAAACCTCTCCGGTCCCAACTTCAAAGCCACCTTTACAGCACCCACATTTGATGACTTCTGAATAATCTCTTTCAGGGTCAGCACACCATGTTTGTGACTGTCTCTTATCTTCTTGCCTCCCACCTCAATGACCCCTTCAGAACAATCAAACCTGGAGTTCAGCCCTGCCACCCTCTCTTCAAGGGCTGCAGCAGCCATAACTATCTTGAATGTTGAGCCAGGTTCGTACAGGTCAGTTATTGCCCTGTTTCTTCTGTAAGACGGCCTGAAACGTCCGGGTCTGTTAGGGTCAAAGGTAGGTCTGTTGGCAAGGGCAAGTATCTCTCCAGTATATGGATCCATCATTATGGCAGTTATTGCCTCAGCCTGCCATTTCTTTAATGCCCTGTCAAGCTCTTCCTCTACAATGGCCTGAAGGCCTTCATCTATTGTAAGTACTATACTGTCACCTACCGACTCATAATCACCACCTCTATATAATATATTACCTCGAGCATCACGGGTTAAGTAAACCCTCCCACCGTCAGCAACCAGGTACTTCTCATAAGTATGCTCAACCCCTTCCAGTCCCCTGTTGTCAATATCAACAAATCCTAACACATGGGCTGCAAGGGTCCCTTTTGGATAAAACCTCTTTGTATCAGGAAGGAAGCCCAGACCCTCTATCTTAAGCCTCTGAACAGCCTCGGCAACCTCTGGCTTTACCTTCCTTGCAAGCCAGACAAACCGCCTGTCTGCCTTCAGATTCTTTAGTATGAGTCGGTGCCTCTTTTTCAGTACCCTTCCAAGGGAGTAGGCTACTTTTTGGGGAGAGGTTATAATTTTGGGATCACAATACAGGGATGGACGTTCTAAATTGATGGCCAATTCCCTTCCATTACGGTCGTATATCGTTCCTCGCCTTACAAGGATCTCCTGCCCCTTGGTCTGCTGAATTCGTGCAATCCTGCTCAACTTTTCATGATCAAGGAGCATTAGATCAATCAGTCGGAGGAACACGACAAAAAACATTACAAATACAATGGTTGCAACCAAAAGGGCCCTTTTATTCATTGTTCTCCTGGAGTTAAGGATTTATATTTAAAGAGAGGCTCTCACCTCTCCTGATTATTAAGACTCGCTGTGTAAGGGACAGGCGGCGCTACTTCCTTCACATAGAAGACCCTGGTTCTGTCCGTATAACCCAGGCCAATTCTTTTTGATGCAAGCACTTCCACCTTCCTTACGGAGGTTAATTCTGCCCTTTTTGCAATTAACTCACTCTTTTCATTTATTAGCCTGATCTTCTGCAGTTGCAGCTGACCAAGCTGATACTCCAGGGCTGTTATACTGCTTCTAAGCCAGATAATGGAGAATACGAGCACAAAGGGAAGCAGAAACAGGATCAACTTAATTACTGCCCCACCCCTCCTGTTGTGAATCATAACTTTTCACCTCCCCTGAGTTTTGCACTCCTTGCGGAAGGGTTTTCCCTCACCTCAACACTGCC
>JALUAR010000248.1 GCA_027050975.1 Thermodesulfovibrio sp. | reverse complement strand
CAGTAGTAGTTGATGGAGCTCAAGCTATTGCACACATACCTGTAGATGTACAGGATCTGAACTGTGATTTCTATGTCTTTTCCGGGCATAAAGTATATGGACCTACAGGAATAGGTGTAGTTTACGGAAAACAAGAATGGCTGGAAAAGCTGCCACCATACCAAGGGGGTGGCGATATGATACGAGAGGTAACTTTTGAAAAAACAACCTACAATGACATACCTTACAAATTTGAAGCAGGTACACCTAATATAGCCGACGCTGTAGCTCTGGAATCTGCCCTTAAGTTCTTCCAACTGGCAGATCCCCTTTCTGTATTCAAACATGAAGAGCTATTAACCTCAAAAATGATTGATACTCTTAGTTCAATTAAGCACGTTAGGATAATAGGGAATCCTAAAAAAAGAGTGGCTGTGGTTTCCTTCGTGGTGGACGGAGTACATCCACATGACATAGGCAGTGGACTGGATATGGAAGGTATATGTGCCAGAACAGGGCACCATTGTACGCAGCCTGTAATGCGTTTCTTTAATGTGCCAGCCACAGTCCGCTTCTCTGTAGCTATGTATAATACTGTTGAAGAGATTGAGAGAGCTGCTGAAGCACTTGAAAAAGTAATACACTTCTTCAAAAGGTAAACCATGGACCTGCAAACACTTTACCAGGAACTAATACTTGAGTACAGTCGCAATCCAAGAAATTTTGGCAAACCTCAACACTATACTCATAGCGTAAGAGGATTCAACCCCTTGTGCGGAGACGACATAACCATATACGTTACACTGGAAGATAATAAGTTGAAAGATTTAAGATTTCACGGTACTGGTTGCTCAATAAGTATTGCCAGCGCATCATTAATGACCGAACTTTTGACCGGAAAAACTATAAGTGAAGCTTTATCACAAACTTCCAAATTTCTGGAATTGGTGCAAAAACCATTTAGCGAAGATATTGACCTCAATCAGTATGGCAATCTTGCTGCTTTTGCAGGAGTCCGTGCATTTCCCTCACGTGTTAAGTGTGCTACGCTTGCCTGGCATGCACTTGAAGAGATCCTGAAACATCCTGAACAAACACAACATAAACAGGTAAGCACCGAGTAAAAATACAAGCAGTTCATGACAAGCCCGGATAAAACCAGCAATAATAACAAAGACCAACAGCAGTCAAAACAGAACATTCAGGAGCTAAAACAAAAAGTCATTGAAGCTCTAAAAACATGTTACGATCCAGAAATACCAGTTGACATATACGAGCTGGGGCTCATATATGACATAAAAGTGACTGAAGAAGGTGACGTGCACATAGTTATGACACTCACCACAGCCTTTTGTCCTGTCGCTGATTCTCTTCCAAGGCAGGTAGAAGAAAAAGTTTCTGCTATTGAAGGCGTTAGATCTGTAACAGTTGAAGTTACTTTTGATCCCCCCTGGACTCCTGACCGCATGTCTGAAAAAGCTAAAATGGAGCTTGGACTGCTGTAAACAACTTCTAAATTTGCCACTTCATTGCACTCCACAACTCTCTGAGATCTAACTCTAAACAAACTTTGATCAGCAGATCTAGGACACCCAACCTTGTAAATTATCCGTACGCATTGCAACCAGGTAAAAATGCAACTTTTGAAAGATCCCTTATGGAGCGTAGTAAATACAGCCGGTCAGAATCCTGCCATTGACATATCAGAAGAAACTCAAGTGAAGGTGAATGTGTACAATGTGCCCAAGGATGAACATGAATGTCCCTTTCATTTGCGAAACCGCGCCAAACACGCTACAATAATTAGCAGGTGTCAAAGTCTTGCAGGTAATTAA
>JALUAR010000247.1 GCA_027050975.1 Thermodesulfovibrio sp. | reverse complement strand
CTTTTATACGCCTCTGTCGTAAAGAAGATGTGCTATTATATTTTTCAAAATATGAAAAAGGACAAAAAGAATAAAATCTCCGACCATTCACTCCTCACCGATAAGATCAGATCGGAAAAGGAGAGGCTGTCTTTAGCCGAAACAGCCCCTCAGGATATTGAGTGCAGGTGTAAGGAGTCAAAGCGAATGTCACTGATGGAGATGATCAGGACAATGCTAAAAGACCTGATGTTCTGGAAAAGGGGAAAAAGTGATTAGAGGCAGGGGCAGTTTACAAACTGCCCCTGCCTTGTTAATTAATCATTGGATTTAGAGGATTTAGATAGCCAGCATTTCCGCCAGTTCCAGACAGTCCTTGCTTTCCCTGTCCTTCTTACTGCAGAGCATATCCATCAGATCCTCTTCGGGTGTCTTAATAGGCTTAATATCATAATTCTCTACAAGGAAATTCACCACATTTGGAGTCAGGAAGGCCGGAAGCGTTGGCCCAAGCCTGATTCCCTTTACCCCCAGGTAAAGCAGAGTAAGCAATATCGAGACAGCCTTCTGCTCATACCATGAAAGTACAAAGGAAAGGGGCAGTTCATTCACTCCCACACCGAATGCCTCGGAAAGGGCAAGGGCTATCTTGATAGCCGAGTAGGCATCATTGCACTGACCAACATCGAGTAATCTCGGAATACCGTCTATATCACCAAGATCCTTGTCAAAGAAACGGAACTTTCCACAGGCAAGGGTTAGGATTACGGTATTCTTGGGTGCCAGTTCTACAAACCTTGAGTAGTAGCCCCTTTCGGGTTTGATGCCATCGCATCCGCCAACGAGGAAGAAGTGTCTGATCTTTCCGGCCTTTACCGCTTCTATAATCTTGTCAGCAATCGAAAGGACAGCATTTCTCGCAAACCCTGTCATTACCGTCTTGCCAGGAATATCCCTTTCAAACCCTGGCAGCTCAAGTGCACGCTCAATCACAGGTGAAAAATCGTGATTTTCTATATGAGTTACACCCGGCCACTGTACAGGACCTGAGGTGAAGATATTGTCTTTATAAGAATCAAGCGGCTTCTGTATGCAGTTTGTGGTCATAACTATTGCACCAGGAAACTTGGCAAACTCCCTCTGCTGGTTCTGCCAGGCTGTACCATAGTGACCCACTAAATGTTTGTATTTCTTTAACTCGGGATAGCCATGTGCCGGCAGCATCTCACCATGAGTATAAACATTGATGCCTTTGCCTTCTGTCTGTTTGAGTATCTCCTCAAGGTCTTTGAGATCATGACCAGAGACAAGTATGGCCTTTCCTTTCTTTGCACCAAGTGAGACCTCTGTGGGTACTGGATTACCGTAACGGCCAGTATTAGCAGCATCAAGGAGTTCCATAACCTGCAGGTTTACCTCACCACATTTAAGGGCAATCTGCACCCAGTCATTAAGGGTAAGATCCTTATTAAGCATTGATACAAGGGCCTCATGGATGAATGCATATACTGAATCATCCTCTTTTCCAAGCACCCGTGCATGAACCGCATAGGCGGCAATGCCTTTAAGCCCATACATTACGGTATGCATGAGAGAACGTATATCAGCATCTTCATGTAGTGACTGAATACCATAAAGTGATGCCTGTGCCACCATCCCTTCCACATCCGGAGCAGGGATAAAGTTTGTAGCATCATTTTCAACCGAAACCTTTACGCGTTCCTTCAGCCTTTCTCTCAACTCCACAGCCTTTCTTATAAGCATGGCCGTACTCTGATCATCGAAATTAACATTGGTTAATGTTGCAAAGAGGGCATCTGTAGTAAAGGCATTCACCTCTTGATCGGTAATTCCCTTTTTTCTTGCTTCAACAGCATATACTGCAAGTCCCCTCAGGGCATGCTCAAGCAGATCCTGAAGAGCTGAAACCTGCGGGGGTTTTCCACAAACTCCGATCTTTGTACATCCGGTTCCCTTCGCTGCCTGTTCACACTGGTAACAAAACATAAACGAACCTCCTTTTTAGGTAGAATTTTTTGTGATGCCAATGCATCATCTGTCTTAATGATGCAATAAAGTTTTGATCGTCAGCCATGATGTAAATCATACATAATCCTGTAAATAACGATAAAACGCGGCAAGCTCTGTATAATAAGGAAATGCCCACTACCTGGTTGACAAGTCATCAACTATCAATTCCGGAGATTCATTAAAAACTGGCTTCTCCTTCACCTCAGGGGTTAAAATAAAGATTATGTGGAGCATACGGATGAGGGCATCTCAAGGAGATAGACACATCTCGGGAGCCGAAGGGCTCTATAACGAGGAAGATATAGAGAAGATCGTAAAGAGTTATCTTAGCAGGGCACTCAACCATGACAGAGGCAAACCGTCTCAGATTACGATAACCATAGAGGAACTCAATGAAGCTCCTCTTTTGATAGAGTCGCTTCCGGTTTACACAATAGATTTAAAAAGCAATGAAGAAGCATGGAACTTTATTAAAATTTTTTTAAAGAGACTGAACATCTCAGAAAAGGCCATTAAAACAGCAACCGAGTTGATACACGACTCCGAAGCCATGAGGGGAGCATCAATCCTCACACAGCACAGTAGCAGACGTCTTGAACATGACCTGAGAAGAGGAGTAAGGGCAACTCGCCTCGGCATCACCAATGATGCCAGGAGTGCCCTGACCGGAGTTCTGGAAGAACATGGTCTGAACAGGACTGTCGTTCTTGAGGCAATAGTGCTTGCCTCAAAGGTGGCCCATGCCCCAGAAGTGGTGGCTGAACTTTGTGTTTCTGATGACCCCAACTATACCACAGGCTATGTTGCCAGCCATAGCATGGGATACCTCCGAATTCCGGAGATAAAAATACCGGGAAGCCTGAGTGGAGGAAGGGTCTTTTTTGTAAAAGAGGATACGGATGTAGAGTCTTTGACTCGATATCTTGAAACAACTCCAGTACTTGTGCATCGTATCAACTCCTTTCATGGTATAATCAGTCCTGATGAAGCCCTTGGCAGCATTAATAATTAATCCTGTATCTGGCTCTTTTTCCGACAAGAAGATGGCAGGGGCTGTAAAGCTCCTTGAGCAGAACTACAGGGTTACCCTTTTTTATACAAAAAAACGGGGTGATGCTGAAGAATTTTCCCGGGAGTTAATAAAAGACAAACCCGCTCTTATCGGTGTTGTCGGAGGAGACGGCACGTTTAATGAGGTAATAAACTCGACAGCATGCTCTGATATTCCACTTGCCTTCATCCCTACTGGTACAAGCAATGTCCTGGCCAAGGAGTTCTCAATACCAGAAGATATACAGAAGGCAACGGAAAGAATGCTCTCTGGCAGAGCGAGGGACCTCCATCTTGGGCTTATCAACAACAGTCGCTATTTTGCCCTGATGGCAGGTATCGGCTTTGACGGAGAGGCTGTCTATAAGGTGAACAGCAAAATCAAACGTCTCATCGGCAAAGGAGCCTATATTATCAGCGGTTTTCAGGTAATGGTGAACTACTCACCCGAAAGGCTTAAGATTATAATCGATGAAAAGGAATACGAAGGGTATGGGCTAATTGTCTGCAATGCCAGGAAATATGCGGGGCCCTTCAGTGTCTGTCCCGATGCCGATATGTCTGCACCTCATCTTTGTGTCTTCATAATGCACGGCCGAGGGAGAATTGATGTCTTGAAAACCGTTCTTGGAATTATCAGAGGAAATTCGTTAAAATTAGATAATATCACATATACAAAAGGTTTGAAAATTTCAGTCACCGGTGAGGCCCACATCCAGATTGACGGTGATTATTTCGGGAAAACTCCCGCAGAAATAACCCTGAAAGAACATGCATTAAAACTTATATTCTGAACCGAGGAGGAGTGAAATGGCAGAAGAGACCATCAAGATTGAAGGAATGAGCTGTCAGCATTGTGTAATGAGGGTAAAAAAGGCAATAGACGGAGTTGAAGGGGTCAACTCCTCTGATGTCTCCGTAGGAAGCGCCACTGTTAGTTTTGATGAATCAAAGACATCCAGAGAGGCTATAGTCAAGGCGATAGAGGGAGCCGGTTATAAGGTATCAGGCTGACTATCCCCTTAGTACACCACCTGTTTTATCCAAAAGATATTTCACAAGGGCCTGATGGACGGTCTCAACCTCTTCGTCTGTGAGGGTCCGGTCTGTAGCCCTGTAGATTATTGAGAAGGTAAGAGATTTCTTATCAGGAGGGATGTTTTTACCCTCGTAAAGGTCAAAGACCCTGGCATCCTCTATAATGTCTGACTGATAATCTCTTATAAGATTCAGGACCGTTTCTGCAGGTGTGGATCTATCAATAAGCAGGGCGATATCCCTTCGTACGTAGGGAAATCTTGGAATGGGTTTGTACCGTATCTCCTTCTGTCTTGCCTCCATAACCCTGTTAAGATCTATTTCCAGCACCCCGATGTCCTCTTTTAACTCTTCAAGATCGAGCTTTTTTCTCACCTCAGGGGAAAGCACTCCTACATATCCGACCCTGCTTTCATCAAAGTATATATCGGCAGATCTGCCAGGATGGAGGAAAGGCTCATTTGTGGGTCTTAGCGAACATCCCTCTCTATTCAATCTCTGAATAACCTTCTCAAGGACTCCTTTCATTATGTAAAAGACATCGGTCCTGTCCTCCCAGAGTCTCTGCCCTGGAGTATACAGATAGATCAGACCAAGATGAAGAGGCTCATATGGAAGGTCATCCTCTCTTTTTAGAAAGACCCTGCCGAGCTCGAAGATCTTTATATCCCTTACACCCTGATTGAGGTTATGAATCAGATTATTAAGGAGCGAGGGCAGAATGAAAGTCCTTAAGACAGAGTCCTCCTTCCTGAGAGGATTGATCAGTTCAACCAATCTTCTTCTGTCGTCATCCTCCGGAATGGTAAGCGTATCCAGTATCTGGGGATTCATAAAACTGTAATTTATGGCATCATGAAATCCTGACGAAAGCACTGTTTCCCTGACAGTTTCCAGCTCAACCATTCTATTGGAGCCCTCAAGCTCCATCGGTGCCTTCGGAAGGGTAGAGGGAATATTGTCATATCCGTAATGCCTTGCCACCTCTTCGATAAGATCGGTTTCGTTTTCAATATCTACCCTGAAAGAGGGAACCGTTACAGTAATTCCGGTCTCTGTCTCACCCTTTATTTCAAAGCCAAGGGACCGGAGGATTTCCCTGATTTTATCAGCCTCGATTCCTATTCCTAACAGACGCTCGACCCTCTTGTATCTCAGTTGAATCTCCATGGGTGTAAATCTGTCCGGATAGACATCTATCATCTCCGACACTTTTCCACCACAAAACTCCTTGATCAGATAAGTGGCTCTATCGAGGGCATCTACAAGACCTTCGATATCCGTACCCCGTTCAAATCGGTAAGATGCCTCGGTTTTTAAGGCGAGTCTGGTAGAGGTTCTTCTTATTGAGGTGGGATTAAAGTAGGCACTCTCCAGAAAGACATTAACTGTTTTCTCCGTGACCTCTGTCTCCTGCCCACCCATGACACCAGCCACAGCTACAGGTCTTTCACCGTCCCATATAAGGAGGGTCTCCTCAGGCAGTTCCCTTTCAACACCGTCAAGGGTCCTGAATCTTGTAGGTGCTCCGGCAACATCAACCCTGATAGTGCCACCCCTTAGCGTATCAAGGTCAAAGGCATGAAGGGGATGACCAAACTCAAGAAGAACATAATTGGTAATATCAACCACATTGTTTATCGGACGGAGCCCTGCCAGATCCAGCCTCTTTTGCATCCACTCCGGCGAAGGACCGATTTTAACTCCCCTTATGATTCTACCTGCATAACGTCTGCACAACGGAGAGTCTATTATCACACGGAAGTCCTCTTTTGTTTCTGCCTTCACCTCTTTTGGTGGAATCTTTATTTCCCCTCCGGTAGCAGCCCTTAACTCCCTTGCCACCCCAAGGAGACTCAGGCAGTCAGGTCTGTTGGGAGTAATCCCGACCTCAAAAACAACTTCTCCGTCGGTGGATTCCTCTCCCTCCACCTCAAGCCCCACCATTGTGAGTATGTGAGATATCTCATCTGGAGTCTTTCCAGGATCAATAAACTCCTTTAGCCATTGTAAGGGAACAAGCATAAATTACCACCTCTCTGTGTTAGGTTTCAAGGAATAATCCATTCTTAGAATACAGAGGCAAAGAAGAACTACATTTAGCGATACCGACAGTGAGTTACAACAACCTTTATAATCTTCACATATTAAGTTAAATACTGCAACAAACTGTATTAATAATTAAATCCTATTGCATTAATGAAGTTCTGAACCATTTCCACCTAATGAACTTCGTAAAAACTGCTCAATTCAGGCATTGATGACCTGGGTTATCTTTCCTGATCCAGATTTAGCAACATAGATTGTAAACATGACGAAAGAAAAACATTAGCGGTTAACTATAAAGTAACTGCAGCGGCAATGTCAAATCCACTCTCTTCTGATGGCATCAGCCACCCTCACCACTTTTGCCATCTCCTTCACGTCATGCACACGCACTATGTTTGCCCCTTTCATCACAGAGATGGCAACTGCCGAAGCCGTGCCTTCGAGCCTTTCAGACGGCGGTGCTCCGTCCAGTATCAACCCGATGAAGGATTTCCTCGACACACCCATCAGTATCGGTCTTGAAAGAACCCTGAATCGTTCAAGCTGATTTATAATCTGCAGATTGTGCTCAGGCTTTTTACCAAAACCTATACCAGGGTCTATCACAATCCTCTCTTCCGGCACACCGTGTGCTCTGGCCAGGGCCATACTCTCTCTCAGATAGCCGATAATCTCACCGAAAAGGTCTTCATACTCGGGATTTTTCTGCATATCACGGGGTGTGCCCTTGATATGCATCACAATAACACCAACATCATACTCAGCCACAAGGGGGGCCATCTGGGGATCGAACCTGAGTCCGCTTATATCATTCACAATCGAGGCTCCTGCCTCAATTGCCCTTTTTGCCACTTCAGACTTGTAGGTATCGATGGAGATGGGAACATCTACCTTATCCGCAATCGCCTCTATTATAGGGATGGTTCTCTTCAGTTCCTCGTCAAGGCTTACAGGCTCAGCACCGGGACGTGTGGATTCACCACCAACATCGATAATATCGGCACCCTCCTCGACCATCTGGAGGGCTCGATCAACAGCTGCATTTCTGTCAAGATACAAACCACCATCAGAGAAAGAATCAGGGGTGACATTCAGGATGCCCATTATGTAGGTTTTTTCTGTAAAGTCGAGGGTATGTTTTTTAAAAGCGAACCTCAATCTTCCTCAGCCCTCTCCTTACGGGACTCCTCTATGATTGCATCAATCTCCTCTGCAGAGAGAGTTTCCTTCTTCAGCAGCTCATTTGCGAGCCTGTCAAGGATATGGTAGTTCTCCTTAAGGAGTGCCTTTGCCTCCTCGTATGCCTCTGTGACAATCCTTCTTACCTCCTCGTCAATCTCCTCGGCGGTCTTCTCACTGTAGTCCTTGTGTTTTGCTATCTCACGGCCAAGAAAGATGTGTTCTTCTCGTTTGCCGTAAGTAAGGGGCCCTAATTTTTCGCTCATTCCCCACTCGCAGACCATCTTTCTGGCAAGCTCTGTGGCTCTCTCAAGGTCATTGCCTGCTCCTGTGGTCATATGATTCAGGGCCAGTTCCTCTGCTATCCTGCCTCCCATTAGCACCCTCAGGGTCTTCTTCAGATAATCCTTGGAGTATGTATATCTGTCATCAATAGGTAGCTGCTGGGTAACACCCAGGGCCCTGCCTCGGGGGATAATACTCACCTTATGTATGGGATCCGTGCCAGGAGTAAGCTTTGCCACAAGGGTATGACCTGCTTCATGATAGGCGGTGTTCTTTTTCTCTTCATCGCTGATTATCATGCTTCTACGTTCCACTCCCATAAGTACCTTGTCCTTTGCCTCATCAAAGTCAATCATCTCGACCTGCTCCTTTGATCTTCTTGCGGCAAGAAGGGCAGCTTCATTTACAAGATTGGCAAGATCAGCACCTGAAAACCCCGGGGTTGACCTTGCAATAACCTCAAGATCAACATCATCCGCAAGGGGTATATTCTTTGTATGAACCTTGAGAATCTCCAAACGCCCTTTCACATCAGGCGATGGCACGATAATCTGGCGGTCAAACCTGCCTGGTCTCAGTAGTGCAGGGTCGAGCACATCGGGTCTGTTTGTGGCAGCCACAACAATTATCCCCTCTTTACCCTCAAAGCCATCCATTTCAACAAGAAGCTGGTTAAGGGTCTGCTCTCTTTCGTCATGGCCACCGCCAAGCCCTGCTCCTCTATGACGACCAACGGCGTCAATCTCATCTATGAAAATAATGCAAGGTGCATTCTTTTTAGCCTGCTCGAACAGGTCTCTTACCCTTGATGCTCCAACGCCTACAAACATCTCGACAAACTCCGAGCCGGAAATAGAGAAGAAAGGCACATCAGCCTCACCGGCAATTGCCTTTGCCAGGAGGGTCTTACCAGTACCAGGAGGGCCAACAAGGAGAACACCTTTGGGGATCTTTCCGCCTAGCCTTGTTACCTTCTGTGGGTCCTTCAGATAATCTATTATCTCCTGAACTTCTACCTTTGCTTCTTCAATACCTGCCACATCCTTAAAGGTAACCTTGCCCTTCTTGTCCGAGACAAGTCTTACCCTTGCCTTACCAAAAGATAGGGCCTTGTTTCCGCCCATCTGCATCTGCCTCATGAATATTATCCATATAAAAACAAAGAAAAGAATCGGCCCCCATGAGAAAAAGAAGTTAACATACCATGGGCTCTCCGGCGGAGGCTTTACTGTTATCTTGATCTTCTTGGAACGGAGTTCATCAACAAAGCCGGGGTACTGAACAACGTAGGTTTTAAAAAATGTGCCGTCTTTTAGGGTGCCTGTGACCTCATTCTCTTTAATGGTTATCTTGACAA
>JALUAR010000246.1 GCA_027050975.1 Thermodesulfovibrio sp. | reverse complement strand
AAACTTTTACAGGTCTCTGTCTGGAGCAAATCTGATGTTGAGGCCTTTGAAAAGGCAAGGGACAGCATTAATCAATGGAAGATCAAAGAGTTCTAATTGATACCTCAATTGTTATAGAACACCTACGCAAACGGAACAAACAAAAAAGTATTCTTTTTAAAATCATTGAAAACTATGAGATCGTCCTCTCTTCAATTTCTGTTTTTGAACTCTATGCAGGTGCAACAGACCATAGGAAGAGATTGGACATAGAAAATATTCTATCTGCTGTTGAAGTTATTCCTTTCACATCAGCAATTGCCCTCAGGGCTGCCCAGGTCTATCTATTCTTAAGAAAAACCAACAATGTCCTGGATATAAGAGATATTTTTATTGGTGCTACTGCGCTGACTTTTAATTTACCTCTACTGACCTTAAACAGATCACATTTCAAGCGTATTCCCGAGCTTGAACTTATAGATGAACATAATTCCTGAGCCAGCATGGATATCGTTACTTGACGAACTGCGCCGTCCCAGTACAAAGGCCATCCTTATTGGCTCCTCAGACTCCGGCAAGACGACCCTTGCAAGGTTCCTTATGAACTCCTTCCTGAAAGAGGACAAAACCATCTGTTTTGTAGATGCAGACATCGGCCAGTCCACCATTGGACCTCCTTCAACAATAAGCATGAAAATATACAGGCGTCCTGAAGATGTTGCGGATCCTTCTCCGGATAGAATGATTTTTGTGGGCACTTTCAATCCAGGGAAAAAGATACCGGAGATGATAAATGGGACTGTAAGGCTTGTGGAGGAGGCACAAAAAGAGGCTATTGACCTTATATTAATTGACACTACAGGTCTGATATCAGGAAATTTGGGAAGGGCACTGAAGACGGGCAAAATAAAAGCAGTCAAGCCGGATCACATAATAGCCATACAAAGGGATAGAGAGCTTGAACACATACTCACACTCCTGAAAGGCTATAAAATCCACCGTCTCATCCCATCTCCCCATGTAAAGTCGAGGAGAAGAGAGGCAAGGATCAGGTACCGTGATAAACGTCTAAGGGAATACTTTAAAGAATCATTCCTCCTGGAAATCCCCCTTAATAGAACCAGGTTACTTTACAACGGACGTATCATCAACCACAGGGTTCAATACATAAAGAGCGGAACCCTTGTGGGATTGAATCTCAATAAGAATACCCTTGCCCTCGGAGTTGTTGACCAGACAGCAGGAGACAGCCTGATTGTAATCACACCATTGAAGAACACCGTGGTTATTGATGAGGTTGAAATAGGAGATGTAACTTTTGAAAATGGAATAACTGATACCTTCTGACAAATACATAAGCAGGCAGAGGCGGACATGGCGGTGAAGAACTACATTTGGCGATACCGACAGTATGATACAACAGCCTTTAACAGGCTTTACTGTTAAGCTTAATAACGTAATAAACTGTATTAATTAAACCCTTCGCTATTAGTGTCCGGTAAAAATTTAATAAAAACCCTATAGAGGGTAGGGGGTATTAATTTTGAGCGGATTTAATTTTGCATTAGATTTGCCGTGGAAGGCAAATCGCAAAATTCCCTCGGAGCAGGCCATGGATGGCCTGCCACTTTAATTTGGGGTCCCCTGAAAATCGTAGATTTTCAGGGGTGTAAGTTGAGTCGAAAAATTAATACCCCCTGCCCTTGACTTACTCTGTCTATCGTACAGTAGTATCCCATCGCATTAATGAAATTCTGAACCGCCTCTGCCTGATAAACTCATGGGAAATTACCCCTTTGGCTCTATCCTTACTGCCGTCAGATGGGCTCTGCCTTCAGGTGATGCCGTGGTCAACATATTTACCCTTGCATGGGCAAAGTGTACGGGCACAAAAAGCATTCCCTCTGGAACCTCATCGGATACCCTTGCCTTGATAAAGACCTCACCCTTTCTGGAGGCAATCTTTATAAATCCTCCGTCTTCAACACCGAACCTCTCTGCATCCTCGGGGCTTACCTGGACAAAGGCATCTGAAAGGACATGGCTCAGGCTCTTTGACATGACTGAAAGGGCACCGGAGTGCTGCATGATGTTACCCGTAACCATCACTATGGGATACTCATTGTCAGGTTTCTCCGTGAGGTCGTATTCAACAGGAACCAGTCTCCACCGCTGCTGTCCAGAGTCTGCCGCCACCTTGGCTATCTCCTCCTTTAGTGCTGAAAACTCTATCACTCCTAAGTCATGCTCCATTACACGGGCTATATTCCTGAGAATCTGCCAGTCAGGTATTGAATCACCTGTAGGCGAGACCACCTTTGGTACAGGCTGGGGAATTCCCTGGGCATTTATAAATGTGCCCTCCTTCTCTGCCCAGCTTGCTGCAGGCAGCACCACATCAGCCATCTTGGCAGTCTCAGAGAGTCTTATATCCTGTACAATCAGAAGTTCCAGCCTTTTGAATGTCTCCTCGATTCTTCCTGCATCAGGCATGGTGACAAGGGGGTCCTCACCCATTACATAGAGCGCCTTAAGTGCTCCGGGCTCATAGAGCATGGTGTAAAGATCCTTGCCTCCGTTCATCGGTCTTAATCCCATCAGCCATGCACCATAGGTATTGGAGTAGTCTGCCGGAACCTGTAAGGCATCCGGGCCTTCACCAAGGAGCATCAGAAGGTTAGCAGCAGCCTTTACTGTCTCAATACCCTTCTGGTTTTCCGCTGCTCCAACTGTTAGTGCTATGAGTCTGCTTTCGGCATTAATGAACCTTCTTGCAGACTCGATAAATCTCTCCTTATCAAGCCCTGTCAGTTCTGCCACCTTCTCAGGCGTAAACTCTGCTACAGCATTGCTGAGTTCATCAAGACCTTCAATCTCCATCTCCTTCTTGAGATGAACACCCTCTTTGATGGCAAAGTTTATAAGACCGAGGATATAGGCCGTGCCTGTACCAGGTTTTATTCTCAGCCATTCCGATGACCTTCGTGCGAGCTTGGTTCTCCTTGGTTCTACAACCATGAGATGAGAGCCTTCATTCTTTGCCTCAAGGAACTTGAGTCCAAAGATCGGATGGGTGGATGTGAGGTCTGACTCAAGAACTAATACAACCTCTTTGCCAATGGGAGACTCAAGCTTTATCGGATTTAACTTAATGCCATAAGTCTCCTCCATACCTTTCAATGCCCATGCATACCCAAGTCGGGCTGAGGTATCGATATTATCCGTACCGATTACCTCACGAATAAACTTCTGAAGCATGTAATTGTCCTCAAGAGAGGCCCTTGCAGAGCCTATTGCTCCTATTGAATTCGGACCGTAATCCTTCAGGACAGCCTTTAACCTCTCGGCAACATAGTAGAGGGCCTCCTCCCAGGATACCTCCTTTAACTCACCGTTTTTCCTTACAAGGGGAGTCTTAAGACGGGATTCACCATAGATAAAATCAAAGCCGAACCTTCCTTTGCCACAAAGGTCTCCCTGGTTTACACCTTTACCATCCACACCGCGGACCCTGAGTATTTTCCCCTCTCTAAGGTCAAGTGTGAGGGTGCAGCCAACACTGCAATAAGGACAGATACTGTCATGGCTTTCCAGGAACCATGCCCTTGCACGATACTTGTATGGCTTGGCACCAAGGGCTCCCACAGGGCAGGCATCAACACACTGACCACAGAACTCACAATCAAGGGTCTCCTCAAAGGCAGGACTTATTTTGGTGTTGAACCCTCTGCCTATAAGGTTTATTGCTCCAACACCCTGATGCTCCCAGCAGACCCTCACACACCTGCCACAGAGGATGCACCTGTTTGGATTCCTGTCGATCAGGGCACTCGTTGCCTCTGGCTCATGCTTTCTCTCTGCATAAAACCTTCCCTCGGAAGGACCGTATTTGTATGCAAGATCCTGAAGAGCACACTCACCGGCCTTGTCACATATGGGACAGTCCAGCGGATGATGTACAAGGAGGAGTTCAAGCACCGTCTTTCTGGCCTTCCTCAGCGTTGGGGTGTCCGTATGCACCACCATGCCATTGTCAGCAGGGGTGGAACAGGCTGCCATCAGTTTTCTCTGCCCCTCCACCTCAACGAGACAGAGACGGCATCCACCATAGGGCTTCAGCCTCCTGTCCCAGCAAAGGTGGGGAATGTATATGTTGTTTTCCCTGGCAACATCCAGAATAGTCATTCCTTTCCTTGCCTGGATTTTCTTACCATCAATGGTTAGCTCTATCATATCTATCTTCCTCCTTGAAATTTATCTTTCAAACCCGAAAAACCGGAACTAAAAACTCAACACTTAACATCATACCTTCACCTCTTCACCCACCTTCTCCTTTTTGAACATATCCCTTGGACCAACCTTTACTGCACCGAATTTGCATTTCTCATAACATGTCCTGCACTTGATGCAGAGTTCCTGATTAATCTCATGGGGTTTCTTCTTCTCACCTGTAATCGCATTCTGTGGACATGCTCTGGCACATACACCGCAGCCCTTGCATGCTTCTGCATCAATATAAAAGGTGGAGAGCTCTCTACAGACCCCAGCCTTGCACCACTTCTCATGAATATGTGATTCATACTCATCCCTGAAGTATCTTATAGTAGTCAGCACCGGGTTCGGGGCTGTCTGTCCGAGACCGCAAAGGGAGGTTTTTATAATATCCTTTGATAGGTCTTCAAGCAGTTCTATATCACCCTCCTTGCCTCGACCCTCTGTAATATCTATAAGTTTGTCAAGCATCACCCTGGTTCCGATTCTGCAGGGCGGACACTTTCCGCAGGACTCATCTGCAGTAAACTCCAGGAAGAATCTCGCCACATTAACCATGCAGTTGGAATCATCCATAACCACCATACCGCCGGAACCCACAATTGCACCGGTCTTAACGATATCTTCGTAGGTAACAGGAGTGTCAAGCAGATGTTCGGGGATACATCCTCCCGAGGGGCCACCAAGCTGGACAGCCTTGAACTTTCTACCCTTCTTGATGCCACCGCCAATGTCATAAATAATTGTTCGCAGAGGAATACCCATCGGCACCTCAATAAGACCTATGTTATTAACAGCACCTGTCAGTGCAAAGACCTTGGTACCTGTGGATTTTTCCGTACCGAGACTTCTGAACCAGTCTGCTCCGTTAAGAATAATCTGGGGGATATTGGCATAGGTCTCAACATTATTCAAAACAGTAGGTTTTCCCCAGAGACCCTTATTGACAGGGAACGGAGGTCTTGGTATGGGCATTCCCCTTTTGCCTTCAAGGGATCGCATCAGGGCTGTCTCTTCACCGCATACAAAGGCACCTGCTCCCTGATATATCTCTATATCCAGGCTGAACCCTGAGTTGAGAATGTTTTCTCCAAGAAGTCCGTACTCCTTTGCCTGATCAATGGCTAGCTGAAGCCTTCTGACTGCAAGGGGATATTCTGCCCTCACATATATATAACCCTTTGTAGCTCCTATAGCCCTTGCACCGATTATCATCCCTTCCAGAACAACATGGGGGTCTGCCTCCATGATACTCCTGTCCATAAAGGCACCCGGGTCACCTTCGTCACCGTTGCAGAGAATATATTTCTGATCTCCCTGGGCCCTGGCACATAGCTCCCACTTAAGACCTGTGGGGAAGCCTGCACCGCCACGGCCTCTCAGTCCTGAATCCTTAATCTCTTTTATTATCTGCTCGGGAGTCATCTCAAGCAGTGCCTTGGCTGCTGCCATGTATCCGTCCCTTGCAATATAGTCGTCAATGCTTTCCGGATCGATAAGTCCCTTGTTTCTGAGAGCCCTGAGAACCTGGTGTTTAAAGAAGGGAATCTCGGACATTGTTGGCACCGCAGCCTTCTTGCCAGGCTCACGATACATGAACTTTTCAACTGGTCTGCCTTTAACAAAATGCTCCTCCACCAGATAGGAGATATCCTCCGGTTTCAGCTTCTCATAAAATATCTCATCAGGATGGACAATAAGCAGAGGTCCCTGGGCACAGAATCCGTTACAACCCGTAAGGGTTACCACTATCTCCTTGTCAAGCCCCCTCTTTCTTAATTCCTCCTCAAGTGCCTCCTTGACCTTAAGAGAACCACTTGCAATACATCCTGTGCCACCACAAAGCATTAAATTGGCTCTGTATCTCTCCATCTATACCTCCGTAAATTTCGCTTAAATTTGAATCTTCAATATTCAACTCTTCAATCAATAAGAGGTTTCGCATCCCTGGACAAAGGCCAGGTCTTCCACCACCTTGCCTCCGATAATATGCTCCTGAACAATCTTTCTGGTCTTTTCCTCATTCAGATCCACATATTTAACAGGCGGTTCATTAATAACCTCCACTGTTATCATCGGCTCCCGGCTACAGAGCCCTGCACAGCCAGAGGTGGTAACTGCCACATCTGTAACCCCTGCCTTTTCAAGCTCTTCCATGATTACATTCATTATCTCCCTTGCACCTGCAGCAAGCCCGCATGTCCCCATATGTACGGTAACTCGCACCCTCTGCTCCCCTTCTCTCAAAGCCCTCTTTGCTTTATATTCCTCCTTAATTCTTTTCAGGTCTTCTACTGTCAGTTTTGGCATCTTATCCTCCCTTTACTCGTATTTTTTGATTATATCTTCCACCTTCACCGGATCAACAGCTCCGTGAGTATCATGATCAACTACGACAACAGGTGCAAGTCCGCAAGCACCCAGACAACGAACAGTCTCAAGGGAGAACTTTCTGTCCTTTGTGATTCCCCCTTCCTCTATTCCTAAGACCTCTTTTATCTTAGCAAGTATCTCATTTGCCCTCTTGACGTAACAGGCTGTGCCAAGGCAGACTCTCAAATTATGCTTTCCTTTCGGTTTCATTGTGAAGAAGGAATAGAATGAGACAACCCCGTGAACCTCACTTACCGGTATGTTAAGCTCTTTTGCTATAAGCCTCTGAACCGTGGGAGGAAGATACCCGAGAATCTCTTGAGTCTGCTGAAGTATGGGGATTAAGGAGCCGGGCTTATCCTTATTTTTTCTGATTACCTCCATAATCTCATTGTATTTGGCTTCAACATCGGCCACCTCTATGGGTTTCTCTTCCTCTTTTTTGGCCTTCACCGCATTGATTGCCTTCTCTGTCACATCAAGTAGTAGCTGGGGAGAGAAGGGCTTGGGCAGATAATCTATAATTCCGTACTCCAACGCCTCTTTAATGCTTTCCTGAGAAGGATATCCTGTGATAACAACTATTCCAAGTCTGGGATTGCTTTTGTGTATCCAGTGAATCAACTCAAGCCCGTCAACTCCGGGCATTTTAAGATCTGTAATCACGAGATCAAACTCTCCGTTTTTAAGCATCTCCATGGCATCCCTGGCACTGGTTACCCCTTTTACATTATATCCCTCCGGAGTCAGTATCCTTTCACAGCTCTTTATAACAACCTCTTCATCATCAACAATCAGGATATTTCCTTCCATACCTTCCTCCTTTATTCGTTAATTCTTTAAATCCCTCTGTCATGCTGCATTCTATAACTCCAGTGGAACCACCCTTGCAAGCCAGACAAGCCAGCCTTCGGATAGGTGTTCCTTGAATAGCGAGCATATTATATCATTGGCTTTCGTGTTAATCTCTTTTATCTCTGCAGTCATTGGTGAGGGAACATCGATAATCTTGCCAGAACCTGTAAGCAAACTGGCAAAGGGCTCTCCTGCCTTCACCTTCTGAACATTGAGATAATCCACATATAGCATCTCACCTGCTGCCATTTCGTATCTGAGGTCATAACCTATCTCCCACAAGCCGCTCTTTGTCGGTCTTGCCCAGACTCCCTCTTTGTAAAATATTACCGGATTCTCTTTGTCCCTGAGTGGCACTATGTAGTCACGGAACTCATTAATGTATGCCTGCCTCAGAATCCATCCTCTTCTGTCAAAGACCTTCTTCGCAACATTTATCATGAACTCTGGCGTGAAGGGCTTCTCAATGTATTCAAAGGCTCCGAGTCTGATGGATTCTTTTGCATCTTCAAGTGTGGGATAACCTGTAATCACCACCACATCCGTGTTCGGCTGGATAACACGAGACTCTCTAAGAACCTCAATGCCTGAAGTGTCAGGAAGCCGGATATCCGTTATAAGAAGATCATACTCCTCCTTCTCCAGCTCTCTAAGGGCATCCTCTCCCCTACTTACAGTGGTAATATTGTATCCCTCAGCACCAAGGATCCTCTTACAACTGAGGGTAACCACCGGATCATCATCAAGTACTATGATTTTGCCTTTTTCCATAAGCCACCTCCTTTCACTTTAACTAAAGCAAGTTCCTTGCCAATTGCAACAACCAGCTCCAGGACACCGAAACAGAGGCTAATACAACGAAATTAGCTACTCATCGGACTACTGAATTCCATCAAAATGTATAGTTATAATATACACCTCTGTGTATATTTTTTTATACACCATTACTTCTCCTTTACTCTGTCAATCCTTTACGCAGATCCAGCAGTAACGAAAAACCGACAATCCCTGGAAGGAGAGGTATGGATCTTATCGCTGTATCTGGGCTTTAAATCTCTCTGCATCATTCAGCATTGTAACATTATTGAAGAGAACATAGGCTGTTTTTTTGTATTTTGTAAGAATCGCTTTTTTAAGCTGAAGGAGGTCCTCATCTGAATAGCTTGACCTGTATCCTTTGATCCCATGCAGCCTGAAATATAAGAAATCTCCCCACAGTGGTTCAGCTTTAAAAGGGTCAACAACATGGACAAGATCAAACTCCTGACAGACCTTTACAATACTTTCCTTATCCCACCCCCTTGGCTCAAAAACCAAAATAAGCCCCCTCCTCCTGATCCTTTGAAAAAAACTTCTCATGTTTTCTATATTTCCATGCCCAGGAGTAAAGCTTCTGGGTGTTTGCAAAAGAATAATCTTAGCTTTCAGTATCGCTGCTATCTCCACTGTTTCTTCCCAGGCCTGAAGGACCTCTTCTGTTGGACGGAAATAACCATAGCAATCCTTCTTTTTAATCTCTCTTTTAAGTCGTCTGTAGGTGGGGCTTTCGGAAGGATGGGTAATAAGCTGCCATGCCTTTACAGTAAACTCAAAATCATAGGGTGCTTCATCCCGCCATCTTCTCA
>JALUAR010000245.1 GCA_027050975.1 Thermodesulfovibrio sp. | reverse complement strand
TGGGGCAGGAAATAAAAGGAGTTAAATTTAATTTTACTTCTTCAGATCCTGAAGGACTTAAAATATCCCCTGATGGAACCATTACTGCTGTAAAAGAAGGTAGTTATGAAGTAAAGATAGAAGCACTGGGGAAAACCGCAGTAGTAAAAGTTGAAGTACCTCCTTATGTTCCACCATGGGAAAAAGGAAAAAAGAAAAGAAAAAGGAGACATAGAAAAAGGAGAGAAGAGAGCGCCTCTCAAAATGATACTTACGAAGACCCAAGACTTCAGTTGTTTGATAATTTACCATAAAAGGAGGATACAGTTATGAGTCAGTGCAGGCATTGTGGTTCAGAACATATGGGGGATTATATATACTGTCCTGTAACAGGACAGCTTATAGACGATAAGTTTTTAAAGCTGGAAGGCAGGATCTGGGGAGGTAATTACAAGCTTGAAAAACTGCTGGGAGAAGGTCCTGTCGGGGTCAGCTATGCTGGAGAACATCTTGTAACCAGAAATAAGATAAGAATTAAATTTGTAAATCATCTGCTCATAGAGAAAGAAGAACTGCTTTTTAAAATGGTATGTGAGACTCTTGATAAGTTAAAGGAAAGCAGGTTAAAAGGGATACCCAGAGTTATAGAATATATAAAAACAGATGAAACATTTGTTGTTGTAACTGAGTTTATTGAAGGAATAACTTTGAAAGAACTTCTGGATAAAAAGACCATGATGACCCAGGAAGAGGCAGAACTGTTTTTGAAAAAGACTCTTACTGTTCTCTCATCTCTTCATTCCATAAAGGTTTTACATCTTGCTTTAAAACCTGAAAATATATTGCTTACAGAAGAGGATATTAACAGGGCAAATATATATATACTGGATGCAGGGTTATCTCTATTAAGTGCTCATACTGATAGAGGTATTGAATATAGAGCTCCGGAGCAGATTAACAGAGAAACCCCTTATCCCCCTGCAACTGATTTATACAGTCTATCAGTGGTATTATATCAGGCAATATCTGCCACCCTTCCTTTTACTTCTTCAAATACAGAAATAGTCTCTTCTTTAATCATAGCCAAAGAGCCACCCCCTATTGTAGAACTTGTACCTGATATAAAAAGCAATCTGGAACATTTTATTATGACAAATTTTGAAAAAGATCCTGCTAAAAGATATCCATCAGCAGATGAAGCACTGCGTCTGCTTGAACTTGAAAGTGTTGATATAGATAGAGAGGAAGAAAAAAAGGCTGTTCCTCCTATTAGCAGTCCTCAAGCTAAAACTGCTCTGCCAGAGCAAAAACCCGTATATCCTGCCCCACAGATTTCGCAATTACCTGAAGATCTTTTTGCAGAACCATCTAAAAAAAGTGGCAAAGGAGCAGTTATATTCTTTATACTGGTTATAGTTATAGGCGCAGGGGTTCTCATCTGGGTAAATTACCAGAAAAAGAAAGTAGAACTACTTGACCGGCAATTGAGCAAAAAAGAACAGAAGGTTGAAAAGCCAGTAATAAGGCCCAGAAAATTTAAGATGGTTAAGGTATGGTTAAAAGGACTGCCAAAAGGTGCTCTATGGAAATTTGACGGTCAATATGTAAATGCAAATCCTTTTAAAGCACCATATTCTATAAAACCCAGAAAAATTACCGTGGAGGCACCAGGATATAAGACTTTTGAGATTGAAACTCCTCTTACCACAGATAAAGTGATAGAAGTTAAGATGGAACCCCTGGATATAGAGGAACTGCGTAAAGGTAGTCTTCCCAAGGCGCCCAAAGGACCATGGTATGGAACAGTTTCAGAAGAGGAAGAGAAAAAAGAAGAGTCACCTAAAAATAAAAATCTCATAGATGTACCATTAAGA
>JALUAR010000244.1 GCA_027050975.1 Thermodesulfovibrio sp. | reverse complement strand
GTTTGTGGATAAGAGTGTATTCGGTATATTGCAGAAAATGCTAGATTTGCATGAAAACAGAAAAAAACTTCTGATAATTTTCTGCGGCTCTACGGTTGGCATGATGAAAAAATTGTTCTCCAAAAAAGAACCCCTGTACGGAAGGGTGAAGAGATCGATCAGACTAAAGCCCTTATCTTTCAAGGACACGTATCTCTTTTGCAAAAAACTTTCTCTTGATATGGAAACGTGTGTTTCCCTTTATTCCGTTTTTGGGGGCTTTCCCAAATATTATGTTAGTATAGAGGACGAAATGCTGTTCGGAAAAAGATTTGAAGAAATAATGGACAGGTTCTTCTTTTCTGAACCTGCAGTTCTTGAAGATGAAATAAATGTAATCCTCTCCACGGAATTCGGAAAGAGGAAAGGACTTTATTATGACATTCTCTCTGCCGTTGCGAATGGCAATAGAAGAATTTCCGAAATAGCATCCTACCTCAGGGTAAAGCAAACAAGCATAACACGGCATATTTCAGAGCTTATAAACGATTTCGAATATCTTGAGTACGAGAAGCAGGTGATAGGTAATAAAAAACTTCTGAAAATTTCAACTTTACAAAAATAGGCAGGCTGTGGGGAAAGATTCCTGAAAAGCAGAGGGGAGAGAATACCTATGAAATTGACATAGTAGCTTTAAATGAGCAAACCAAAGAAATTCTGTTTGCCGAATGCAAATGGCAGAGCAGAGTTAATGCGGAAAAAGTGTGTAAGCAGTTGGTGGAAAAGGCAAATTATGTGGAGTGGTACAACGATGAAAGAAAAGAGTATCTGGCTGTTTTTGCGAAAAGTTTTTCAAAGCGGGTTAGCGAGTCTGAAGGCAGAAAGGTGTTTTGTTTTGATCTGAAAGATATTGAGAAAGTGCTAACAAGCAGCTGAAAGCTCGGCCTGTAACTTATCCCGCTATCAATCATTTCTCTCGGAAGCTGAGGTGTTATATATGCATGCCGTCCTGAAGTGTGGTGTAAGACATATGTTGTTTTACCGGACTGTCATTAAAAGAGGTGATGCTTATTCAAACGGCCCGCCACACAATCGCCACACAAACGAGATATTTTTATAAAGATTATCAGCAAGGTTTTCAGTATGGGCCATAAAAACACCGTCCAGATGTTAGCGTTTGTGGTTCTCTTGATTGTGGGCATAGTGTCGTTATTTGCGGTGAGAGGGCCAGGATCTGCAGTATTTGGTCTGATTATCCTTATCTATGCGCTATCCGGCATAAAGATCATATACCAGTATGAGAAGGGTGTGCTCTTCACTCTCGGTAAGTACAAGGGTATGCTGGAAGCAGGCCTTGTATGGGTGGCTCCGGTTATCCAGAACCTGAGAAAGATTGACCTCAGAATTCAGACCATAGACCTGCCAAAACAGGAGGTGATCACAAAGGATAACGTGCCCGTAAAGATAAATGCAACGGTTTTTTTCAGAGTACGGTACCCGGATAAGGCCGTGCTTAACGTTGAGGATTACAAATATGCCACAATGATGTACTCCCAGACGGTGCTCAGAGATGTTATAGGAGATAGAGAGCTGGACGATGTGCTCCAGAAGAGGGATTCCATAGCTGAAAACATAAGGAAGGTGGTGGATGAGATAACTGACGAGTGGGGCATCGATGTTACCGGCGTGAGATTGCAGGACATAGAGCTGCCTGAAGAGATGCGCAGAGCGATGGCAAGGCAGGCTGAAGCTGAAAGAGAAAGAAGAGCAGTTATAATAAAATCGGAGGGTGAAGTCAAGGCAGCAGAGAATCTGACCCGGGCGGGAAGAATGATAACGAAAGTGCCTGCTGCCTTGCATCTCAGAACGCTTCACACGCTTGCCGACACA
>JALUAR010000243.1 GCA_027050975.1 Thermodesulfovibrio sp. | reverse complement strand
CTGCGAAGGAACATTAATTTTTTCCGCATTTGCTTAGGATAATTCTTAAACACATCCGCTACCGCAGTGTTTTCGATTGTATCCATACTGGTCATCCTCTTTGCACATAACGACTTAGCTCACCGGCAAAATAAAGCGTAGCGAGGAACGAGCGCAGCTTTATTTTGTCCGAGTGTAGCGCCTTGTTAGATTTCTTTTAATGCCTGATTCGCCTCTGAAATTATTTCTTCAGCTTTTTCTAATGTATCGAGGTATTTATCTTCAAGATCTCGTATTTTTTTTGAAAGACTCTTTTGTTCTTTCTTATCTTTGCGTAGATCAATAACAATAGAATCTACCTGATCTGGAGTGAGCTCAATCATACCTGTAGAACCAGTATATAAGCGATCTATTTGGATCGCCCCAAATCCAGACCTTAAATAGTCACATAAATAAAAGGGGTCTATTGTTTTTTTATTTGGCCTGATAATTGTTATATGTCCATCAGCAATAGCGGGAACATCTAAATCGAAAACTGCAGCTTTTCCTAAAGTCCCATCTCCCGTTGACGAAAGCAAAACATCTCCTTTCTCGATAAGATTCCGATTTTCTCCAGCTACTCTTGCTTGTTCAACAAATTCGTCGTAGATAGATTTTTCTATCCAATCTGCGTCAACTGTAATAACTTTTCCTTGCTTGCTAATATTACTTCCTGACTTAATTACAACAGCGTAACCCTCTTGTTCATCCACATAATTTTCCGCGGCAGGACTTTTCCCTCTTGTAGTAGGTATTGTGTTGATATCTTTTATAGTAGTTTTGTCTTTAGAATATACCGTTTTAATTCTGTTTCTTGTTTCAGTATTCCAATATTTATAATCAAATCGATATGTTTCATCTGAAACGATATCACTAGATAAGATATCAAAGGCTTCCCAATGATATCCTTTACGATGATCTGTTTTAGATGTGTCTAGAATATCTCTAGCTACCTCATGTAAAAATTTTTGTAGATTATAACCTCTAATTTTATCACCAGATCCGTGATAGCCTAATGAGCCCAATTTGCATACTGTAACTTTGTATATATCATCAAAATCAGGGTCTGGCTGTTCTCGTCTTTCGAAATACAAAAGACTTGACTTAACGTTGATTTTATTTGGCTTAAAAGTTTCTGGGGGTAAATTAAAGACCGCTTTCAATTTACATTGCGCCATCAACCACTTACGTAATGATGCGGCGCTCTCAGTATTTAATACGCCTTCATCAATTACTGTACAGAATTCGCCAGAACCAGGCTTTAATGAAAGAACCATCTTCTGTAGAAAAAGATGTTGTCCTTTCCCGCTCCGAATATCGAATTGTCCCCAATCTTTTGATGAAAGTGAATCTGTTTCAGATGTACCAAAAGGTGGATTCGTTAAGATCAAATCACAGTCAGGAGTGTCAACACTCCAATTTATTGCTGTTTTTGCAAGACTATCTTCATGCTGAATATTGGTATGACCATCTCCAGCAATAATCATATTCATTTTTGCTGAAGCTGCTACACCTTCATTTGCATCAGATCCGAAAAATATTTCTTCCTTGATAGCCGTTTTCGCATTTTCAAATGTCTTTCTGGTGATATCTCTTGCAACATGCATCTCAGTTATTTGTTTTAGCGCATCCTGCATGAGAAATACTAGGAATCCACCTGTGCCGCAAGCAGGATCTAGAATTTTTATGCCAGATCCTGAAATTACTGCATTAACGATTTTGCGTTGTCCGACAATCAGCAATTCCCGCCCAAAATAATTTCACTATAAAAACATAGGGTTAGTCGTATTGGCAAAAAAGATTTTCGTAAACTTTTACTGCTAAATCAGTATAATATTTCGCATATTTAAAGTGACGCGGT
>JALUAR010000242.1 GCA_027050975.1 Thermodesulfovibrio sp. | reverse complement strand
GATATAATAGGGTTATGAAAAGATTGACAAGATGTATATTTATTTTATTTACTCTGCAGATTAGCTTATCAGCAATGCAAAATCATGCCGTAGTGTTGCAATATCACAGATTTGATGAGACAAAATACCCCTCTACCAGTATATCTATGGAGCTTTTCACACAGCAAATAGAATACTTGGTAAAAAATAATTATACTGTCTGGCCGCTTTCTAAAATCGTACAATCTTTAATGCACAATAAAAAACTTCCTGACAAAACAGTCTCAATTACTATAGATGATGCTTACAAAAGCGTTTATACGAAAGCATATCCTCTGCTGAAAACATATAAGCTCCCTTTTACTGTATTTGTAAATTCTGTGCCTGTTGTGCATGAGTCTGTCCACTATCTGACATGGGATGAGATGCGGGAGATGGGCAAGCATGGTGCCGAGTATGCAAATCATACCTATTCGCATCAGTATCTTGTTCGAGACGGTATAAAAAATCCGCAAAATTATAAAAAATATGTCACCAAAGAGATAGAGATGTGTGAAGTGAAAATAGAAAAAGAGTTAGGTGAAAAGGTATGCACACATCCAAAAATACTGGCTTATCCATTTGGAGAATATGATGTGAAGTTAATGAAGTTCGTGAAAAGCTTAGGATATGTGGGTGTAGCACAAAATTCCGGTCCTGTTTCAAATGAAAGTAATTTTATGGCTTTAACAAGATTTCCAATGTCGGGAGGTTTTGGAGAAATAAAGCAGTTTGTACTGAAAATAAATACGCTGCCATTGCCTCTGCAGAGTGTTTCAAATGAGGATACGATTGTCGATGCGTCAAATAATCCGCCTTCATTGATTGTAACACTTAAAGAACCGCTCAAAGATTTACAGTGTTTTACGGCTGATGGAAAGAAAATAACTATGGAGTGGCTGAGTGATACAACCGTTAGAGTGCAATCAGAACTGCCTTTGGAATACCCAAGGAATCATTATACATGTACCGCCCATGCAAAAGACAATGCATGGTACTGGTACAGTCATTTGTGGGTTATATTAAAGTAAAAAAGTTACTCGGTAAACGCGGCACTCATATAACCGACTACCTGTGACCTGTCCCCGCTTGCATCGGCACTGGTTCTGTAATCTAAGAGGGTTGGTTTGAGAGCGTTTTCTCTCGCTGCAATAAGCATAGCTTCAACCCCTATAATGCCACAGGCTTCACATCCCTGATGCAGTTCTGCCGGATTGAGATTGGCTACAGCATCAAGACAAATGGTATCAAGCTGTTTTGCTTTGTCTATGTCGTAATAATGACTTAAATCGGTACTGATGACAACAACAGTCTCTTCATCTTTTAAAAGATAGTTGATGACTTTGACCAAATTAGCCGGATCTTCATTCCCGTAAACAAGTTCAACAACAGAAGCATTTGGCAGATAATTTTTCACAAACGGCATCTGCACTTCTGTTGAGTGTTCTGCATGTGCATCTGCCTGAAAGTGCAGGCCGAATTTTTCTATCAATTCATCTGCAAGTTTTCTGTCTATAGGCAGATTGCCAAGTGGCGTTGCATAGCTGTCATATTCGGCAACACTCGTACCGTTTAAATAAACACGATGACTCGGACCTATAACTACCACACGTTTTGCATGTGAATTTTTGAGCAGTCTAAAGGCTATATTTGCCGTAAAAGCAGAATAGACATACCCTGCATGCGGTACAATCACAGCTCTGGGTTTTAATTCTAATACAGCTCTGTCTTTAATAGACTTCCCTATTATTTTGTTGTAATGATCAAACATCTTTTGTATTTCTTCTTTACTTGCCGGGTAAAATTGTCCGGCAACCGCATCTTTTCTTATACTCATTTCCATACTCCTTCTATAGCTCTGTTGCATTT
>JALUAR010000241.1 GCA_027050975.1 Thermodesulfovibrio sp. | reverse complement strand
CTTTTCAGGAGTTGCACAAATATAAATCTCTGCACAGTAATCAGGAAGCTCCTTTCCTATCTCAAATAGAGCTTCTATCAGTTTTGGGTTTTCCTTGTAAAGTTCCATCATTTTACTATTTGGTAACGGTTTGAGTATTATTCCAGCCCATGAAAAAATAGAAAAGCCATTATCTTTCAGAATAGAAAACATTTGAAACCTATCAAATACATGAAAGTGTCCATATTTTATGTCCCTTTCTGATAAACTACTAGGATTTTTTAATAACCCCATGTATACACCCAATCTTCTATGCAGGGATAAGGCATTGGGAAATATTATATGTAATCTGCCCTGTGGTATTAGCGATTTCCTTATTTTCGTTAAAATATTCTCTGGATGTTTTACATGCTCAATTCCTCTTATCCATATAATATCAGAATAAAAATTACTTTTAAAATCAAAATCTTCCCATAAGGATTTGAAAAATAGGACGTTCGTTTGTATATTCTTCTCCCTTAACATTTCCCTAGCTTTCTTAAGACTATTTGTGGCTGCATCTACCACATGCAATTCTTTAATTTTTCCAATGCTTGTTAACAAAAAGCTAGACAATCCAGATGTTCCCAACTCAAGCACGCGGCATCCTTTTATCTGTTCCTGAATAATTCTTATATTATATGTTAGTAGAATACTGTCAAAATCATCCAATATGCTATAGTCTTTGGAAATTTCCTCCAGTTTACTTAATAGGATAGTTTTGTCCATCTGTGAGAATTTCTCTTCAGCCACTGATATTCCCTCCTTATTCCTTCTTTTAAAGATATAAATGGCTTCCATTCTAAAAGCTTCGACGCTCTAGAGTTGTCGAGACTCATTATTCTAAGCTCTCTTGGAAGTCTCAACCTACCTTCTATATATTTTGAAAATTGCCCTTCTTGCACCTTTTCGGAAATTATACTCACTTGTTTTTTGTCTTCCTCCCAAACCACATCTTTAACAATATATGCTAAATCTTTAATTGAAGTTGCAACACTACTACTTACATTTAAAACAAGATGACCCTTCCAATTTTTCTTTACTAAGGAAATATTTAAATTAGCCACATCCTCGACATGTATAAAATCTCTTACAGCTGTCCCATCTCCAAAAACTACTAACTCCTTTCCTTCAAGAGCTCTTTTTAGAAATATTGTTAAAACTCTACCATACCATTCCCTTTCTCCGTAAACTATAGAATATCTTAAACTTGCTATGTTCATATTTTCATATATACAGAAAATATCACAGTAATGCTCTACCGCAAGTTTACTTACACCATACTCCCAGTTGGGTTGTAGTCTCTCATCTTCCTGCACCAAATATTTATCAATGTTACCATAAACGCAAGCTGAACTTGCGAATATGCCCTTACTAATACTCAGCTCTTTCATTGCCTTGAGAATATTTAAGCTTCCCATTACATTTACCTTAGCATCCTCCACAGGATCAGAAATTGCTGTTGTAATTTCCAACTGAGCAGCATGGTGTATAACAACATCGTGGTTTTTTATGCTTATTTTCAAAGTTTGATAATCTAAAATATCCCCTTCAATTATATCTACCTCACCATCTAAATGCTTAACATTTTCAAACGACCCGCTTGAGAAATTATCATAAATGGTAACTTTATAGCCCTCGTTTACTAATTTTTCTGCGATCCAACTGCCTATGAAACCAGCACCGCCAGTAAGAAATACTCTCATGTCAAAACACCTCCCTATGCAATTTCACTAATATCTATAAATCTCATCCCAACCCTATCACATAACTCCCTATCTTTCCAACTATCACCAATCATAACTGTTTCAGATTTGTCTATATTATAATACTCCAAAATCCTCTTTATTCCTTCAGTATCTGGCTTAAAC
>JALUAR010000240.1 GCA_027050975.1 Thermodesulfovibrio sp. | reverse complement strand
GAGGATGAGCAAGGGGTTGAAGTCTCTTCTTATCGTACTTGCAATTTTAGTACTATTTGGTGTTGGTATTATCGGCTGGGGTATCAGTCAGTACAACAAGGTGATTGTCATGGATGAGCAGGTGAAGGCACAGTGGGCTCAGGTGGAGAATCAGCTTAAGAGGCGTTATGATCTTATTCCCAACCTGGTGGAGACGGTTAAGGGTTACGCAAAGCATGAACGAGAGCTTTTTGAAAAAATTGCAGAGGCAAGAACCAAATACTTTCAGGCGAAGACCGTTCCTGACAAGATCAAGGCATCTCAGCAGCTTGAGGGTGTGCTGTCAAGGCTACTGCTGCTGAGGGAGGCTTATCCTCAGCTGAAGGCAAGTGAGTCTTTTCTGAAGTTGATGGATAGTCTTGAAGGTACGGAGAATCGGATTGCCGTTGCCAGAAAACGTTACAATGATGCTGTTCGTGCCCTTAATACTTACAGAAGAACAGTGTTCGGCAGGTTCTTTGCCTCGCTGGCAGGTGTGGAGCAGGCAGAGTATTTTGAGATTCCCGAGGCGGAGAAGGAGGCTCCGAAGGTTAAGTTTTAACCAAAATTCAGCGATAAGTTTATAGGAGTGGTATGGTTTTTCGTTAACGCTGGATCTGGGTGTTAAGATTAATCTTAGATGAGTGGATATGTCTGATAGAACGGAATGTATAAGATGCGGAGAGTGCTGCCGTAAGAGCACTCCCGCGCTTCATCCTGAAGACAGAAGGCTCATGGAGGCAGGAGCCCTGACTCTATCGGATATATACACCCTCAGAGAGGGAGAGATTGTATATGACAATGTTCAGGACCGTCTTATCTGTCTTGAGGAGGAATTAATAAAGCTCCGGGAGAAGCCAGGTACACGGGAGTGTATCTTTTATGACCCCTTGTCTTCAGGGTGTGCAATTTATGAAAACAGACCTCTTCAGTGCCGGGTGCTTGAGTGCTGGAGACCTCAGGCTCTGGCCAGTCTTTACAGATCAAGAAAGCTTACCAGGTTAGAGATTGTGACTGATCCCGAAATGAGAAGCCTTATCGAGGCCCACAACGAGCGTGTAAATCTCAAACTGATAAAAGGTCTCATCAACGGACAGCCGAAAGGTGCTGAGAAAGAGGTGCTGGAGCTTATTAACTATGATCTCCACTTCAGGGAGTTTCTCTCCCAACGCCTCTGCTTAACAGACAAGGATATGGAATTTTACTTCGGAAGACCTGTTGCTGTACTTGTCCACTCCCTCGGCTTTGAACTTGTTTTTGATAGATAATCCCGGCCGAATCTCCTCTGTCAGTGCTCCTTTTGGGTAGATTTTTTATATCTCGGCATGGGGATATACTCCACAGAGGGCTGCTGATGTCTTACAGGCTGTCTGTAAAGACTCATAAGCTGATATATCTCCTGGGGAACCTCGGTGCTCACATTAAGCCCCAGTTCCTTTGCCTCCTCATATGTGATAGGGTAGTCATGTGTCCATCTGCCCTCGGAAAGGACTGTTGCAATCCTTTCAGCATCATCAGCCTGATATCGATCATTCAACAGTGAGAGTATCTGTTTCTTAAGTTGCTGCATCGCCTTTGCACCGATGTCTGCAAGTATCCATGTCTTGTCGTCAACCTCGGAGACAGGCTTTGTGTTTACAAGCTTAACCAGTGAGGCAGCCGGGAACTCTCCTATCTGTGGGTCAACAGGACCGAGCACTGCATGCTCTCCCATTACGATCTCATCAGCAGCAAGGGATATCAGTGTGCCTCCAGACATTGCATAATGTGGAACAAAGACCGTTACTTTACCTTTATGCTTTTTAATTGCATGGGCGATCTGGTATGAGGCTAGCACAAGTCCACCGGGTGTATGTAGAATCAGATCCAGTGGCATGTCAGGATCTGTCATATGAATAGCCCTTATTACCTCTTCCGAGTCATTGATGTTTATGTATCTCATAATGGGGAAGCCCAGAAGACTCATTGTCTCCTGTCTGTGGACAAGAAGTATTACTCTTGAGCCTCTCTGCTTCTCGATTTTAGATATAAGCTTCTGTCTTGCCGATTCAATGAGTCGCTGTTTTATAACAGGCTGTAGAGCCGAGATTATGAAAAACATCCAAAGTATGTTCAGTATGTCCATCCTTTAACCTCCTTGTTCGGTATTCAGATTATATCGGAATATATCTCATCTGGATAGTATCTCCTGTAGGCATCACGTCTCTTTTTAAACAGAGGTAGCAGAATTATACCAGCAAGGAATCCGCCGATATGGGCCCACCAGGCGATACCACCTCCGGACTCGGGCGAAAGCATGGAGAATGTTCCTGAGAAGAACTGTGAGACAAACCATACCCAGAGATAGACAAAGGCAGGGATTTCAATAAAATAGGGAATGAAGAATAGTGGAATAAAAGTGATTATTCTTGAGTGGGGAAACATTATAAAGTATGCTCCCATCACACCTGCTATGGCTCCTGATGCACCAATTGCCGGTACGGTGGAGTCTGCGTTGAATATGTAATGTGTGACGCTGGCGGCTATACCGGACAGAAGATAAAATACCAGGAATCTTGTATGTCCGAGGCTGTCTTCCACATTGTCCCCAAAAAGATAAAGCGTCCACATGTTGCTTATAATATGCATCCAGCCACCATGGAGAAACATGTTTGTCAGAAAGGGAAGATAGTCATCTATGGGAAGACCGAGGACAACCGCCCACTCAGGATGGCTGTAGCGGGCCGGAACCACACCGAACTGATAAAAGATGGATGTCAGTACATCCGTGGGTAAAGAGATCTCTACAAGAAAGATCACGGAGTTGACCACTATAAGCAGCCATGTTACTATGGGAAACTCTCTGCTCGGAATCGTATCTTTCAGAGGAAACATACTCTACGTCACCTCTTTATTCTTTCTCCTGAAAAATGGTTTGTATTTCGGATATGCATCCGGTACCTGGTATCTGATGTTACCCACTCTCAACAGTAACATTAGAACCAGGATCAGTAAGGATGCCGAGGCAAGAACAATGGGCTTTGTATGAAGAACTCCATTAAGTATCAATTCCCTTAGCACTGATACGATGGATATCTCCACCATCGTGTCTATTGCCACCCTGTGAAACTCCAGATAGATTATAAGAAGCCTCACCACCTCTATGAGAATGAATATAAACATGATTTCGGAGATTATATAGGCTATGTCGATTTTTGTATAAATGGATACACCAAGGGCATATATGGTCTTTCCTATGAATACAAAGGTTACAAGGACAAGCCCTATCAGGATAATATCCAGTGTTATCTCGACATATTTTCTGAAGAATGAATGAATCCAGAAATAGAACTCTATCTGCCTTTTCTGAGTCTCCTCTTCCATTGCTGCTTCAGGTACCTCCTTAATCTGTTTCTTCTATTTATGATATGACATAACAGAGTTAAAATCAATTGTTTTTCTCAGATTCAGCGATAAGATTCATAGTATGTGGTTTGTTGTTACAGCTGGAACCGGGTTTTTTATAAAGTCAAATTTCACTATTTTCTGATTAAATCAGGCAGGGTGTCACCCTGCCTGATCTTCTCTCTGGTAGCGAAGCTTTTATCCGCTTCCAGTCTTTATGCTGTCTTTACCTCAATCTTTTTCACATTCCTGGCAGTAGCTGCTGTTTTCGGAAGTCTCAGTGTGAGCACTCCGTTTTTGAACTTAGCCTCTATCTTATCCCGGTCGATGTTTTCAGGCAGTGGAATCGTCCTTGTAAAGGAACCGAACCTCCTCTCTCTGTAATAATAATCTTTACCTTTCTCCTCTTTGTCCTCCTTTTTTTCACCCCTGATGGTCAGGGAGTCCTCATCCATCAGCACCTCGATATCCTTCTCATCCATGCCGGGCAGTTCCGCACTGATGCGATACTCTTTATCATTCTCCGTGAAGTCAATCCTTGGGGTAAATAACCCCTCTCTGTTCAGAGGCGCTATCTCAAAGTCACTGAAGAACCTGTCGAAGAGTTCCTCTATCTCCTCAAAAAAGCTCCTGAATGGTTCATGGACCCTTGTAACAGTCTCTTTTTTCCTGAAAGGAACGAGATCCTTGATGGACATAATCCTCACCTCCTTTAGAGTTTATTCCGGGGACAACGTCCCCTTGAATATTATTCCGAAGTGACTTCAATCTTTTTGATCTTGGCAGTGTCTGCCTTTGGCAGCACTATTCTGAGCACGCCATTCTTTATCGTTGCCTTTATTCTGTCACGATCTATCTCCTGAGAAAGGGTAAACCTTCTCTCATATCTGCCCTCGCTGTACTCTGAATGCCTGAGCCTGTATTCCTCAGGTATCTCTACAGAAGTCTCTCCCCTGATGATAAGAATGTCCTTTTCAAGAGTTAAATCAAGCCCCTTTTCATCAACTCCAGGCATATCCGCAATGAGCACAAACTCCTCATTCTTTTCTATCACATCTACATCAGGAGAGATCCTTCTTCTTGTCTCCTTTTTCTGAAGAGTCCTTTCATCCTTTTTCTGGACCTCTTTGGTGACCTCAGGCATATCTATCACCTCCTTTCAAAGTGATTAAAAGATGGATTAAGCAGACTCAACAGCGATCTTCCTGGGTTTGTCCTCCTCAGCACGTGGCAGGTTGATTACAAGTATGCCCTTTGTGAACTTTGCCTCCACCGCATCCGCATTAATATTGAACGGAAGTTCCACATTTCTTGTGAACTCTCCATCCCATCTCTCTTTAAAGTGATAACGCACACCCTCTTGCACCTCGTCAGCCTTTCTCCTGCCCTGTATTGTTAACCTTTTACCGACTACGGTAATCTCCACATCCTCCGGGGACACTCCGGGAAGCTCTGCGGTCACAATAGCTCCCTCACCGTTTGTCCAGATATTTATTGGTGGATACTCTCCGCTAACAGGAAACTCGCCATTGGAGAATATCCTGTCGATCTCCTTCTGTAACTGTCTTAAATGCTTCTGCATCCTTTCAAACTCTCTCCAGGGATTGAGGTCTCTTTCGAGTCTTTCGATCTCTTTCCAGAGCATATCCATCACCTCCTTATTTTGGGTTCATGAATGCCACTTTTCACTTTCATTAATATTATTATCAAAGTCTATGCCAATACCAAAAAATTCTGAAATTATAAGGATTTTTTGGCTCGTTGGAAATATGTAACAAATCTTGTAGGACAAAATGACCCAAACCTTTTGAAGGACTGCCAGGACAATTTGACCCATTAGGGCATAGTGACCTATTTGATGTTGTACTTTTTGAGCTTTCTTCTTATGGTTCGTATGCTTATATTCAAAAGGCGGGCTGTCTGGGATCTGTTGCCATTGGTGTGCTTAAGGGTTTCACGTATAATTATCTCCTCTACCTTATCCATAGGGGTACCGATGGGGATGAAAACCCCCTGCTGCTGGGTGGGGTTGTAATAGGTTGAGATCATCTTTTCCATAAACTCGTCTATATAGGGAAGAATATGAATAGGTAAAATTCTGAGGGTTTTTGTTGGAAGCAGTGTGGCAACCCGTGTCATCAGGTTTCTTAGCTCCCTTACATTTCCCCTCCAGGGTAACTTCTCCAACAAATCAATGGTTCCCGGAGAGAGTGTGGGGTAGGGTGGTGAAACTCCCATCTCGCTGAAAGCCCTTTCAAGGAAGTGGAGGGCAAGAAGAGGAATGTCCTCAATTCTCTCCCTCAGCGGAGGAAGATGGACCCTGAGGACATTCAACCTGTAGTAAAGGTCATCTCTGAACAGACCATTGTCCACAGCCTTTTTCAGATCCCTTCTTGATGCGGCAATTACACGTACATTTATTTTGATAGGATTCTCACCGCCTATCCTGTAAATTATACCTTCCTCCAAGACCCTGAGGAGCCTTATCTGCAGTGCAAGGGGCATATCACCGATCTCATCCAGGAAAAGGGTTCCACCTGAGGCAAGTTCGAACTTACCCTTATGTGTTCTCAGTGCGCCGGTAAAGGCACCCTTCTCATGCCCGAAGAGTTCCCCTTCTATCAGACTGTCAGGAATGGCACCGCAATTTATTGCCACAAAGGGGCCTTCTGCCCGTGGGCTTAGAAAATGTATTGCCCTTGCAGCCAACTCCTTACCTGTTCCTGTCTCACCGGATATGAGAACTGTCTGGTCTGATGAAGCTATTCTTGGCAGATCAGCAAGCACCCTTTTCATAGATGGGGAGCGGAACAGAAGATAGGGTTTTAGCTGTTTTACGAAGGGCTCCACCACAGTAAGGGATTTGCTCTGGCCTTCTTTTCTGCCAAAAAAGGTCTCCATTGTAAGGGCAAACCTCTGAGGGTCAATCGGCTTGAAAAAGTAGTCATCTGCTCCAGTGCCGTCCATCAGGCTGATGTTTTGCACTGTGGGGCTTTCAAGGACAATAAAGAACTGTCCTGTCGGATGGCGGTTTTTATACTCCTCTATAAACCTCCTGATCATGGGTATGTCTTCTGATACCGAGGCCAGGATGATATTGAATCGTCTCTCCCTGACGAGCCTTTTTGCATCCGTCAGGGTATGCTCTACTGTAACGTCAGCCCCCAGCCTCTTCAGGGAAGCCTCCATCCCTTTAAGAAATGTCCTGTCCTGGTCAATAATTAAAAAGTGTATTCCCTGAAGCGTTTTTGAGTTGATTTCAATTACCGTATCCATACAATTTAGTTTAACCTGCAGAAGGGGAGATAATCCAGTTCGTTATTTCCATGCTCTCTTTCATTTATTTACGCTCCTTCTGGCTTTATGTTACTATATACTACTTTTTTAGCACTACTTTAATTCGCAGAACTTTAAAAACTATAAAAATCCGGAGGCATTATGGTTGTCGGAAAACCCTTTCTTACAGCAGAGCAGATTCAGGACAAGGTGAAGACTCTGGCAGATATGATCTCCCGTGATTATGAAGGCGGTGAACTGGTCGCTATCGGGATTCTCAAGGGTGCCTTCATGTTCTTTTCTGATCTTGTTAAGCACATCAAAGTGCCACTCACAATAGATTTTATAATTGCTTCAAGCTATATTAAGACAGAGACTACTGGAGAGGTTAAGATCTACTATGATATTCGGGAGGATATAACCGGTAAGGATGTCATTCTTGTTGAGGATATAGTTGATACCGGCATTACACTGAACTATCTGAGAGAAAGGTTCCTGAACCGATCACCCCGTTCGCTGAAGATCTGTGCACTCCTAGATAAGAAAGAGAGAAGGCTGGTGGATGTTCCCATTGATTACAAGGGATTTGAGATTCCCAACGAGTATGTTGTGGGATACGGACTGGATTTTGACGATAAATACAGAAATCTGCCATATATAGCGATCTTTAAAAAGAGAGTATAACGTTAACCATATTAACTTTTACCGCTGGCTTTGGTATAAGTTAATTCCGGAGGAGCCATGTATGAACTGATGATAGAGACAACATTTTCTGCTGCACACCAGTTGAGGGGATACAAGGGAAAGTGTGAGGAACTCCATGGCCATAACTGGAAGGTTCAGGTCCACGTGATTGCCGAGCGTTTGAACGAGATCGATATTGCAATTGATTTTCACGAACTGAAGGCATACACCAACGAGATTATATCCCAGTTGGATCACGGATTCCTGAATGACATATTTCCTTTTACAGAAAGGAATCCCTCTTCTGAAAATATTGCCCGTTGGATTTTTGAGTCTTTGAAAAAGAAAATAAACGATGATAACGTTAGGGTATCGGCAGTAACCGTATGGGAGTCTGATACAGCCTCTGCTACCTATTATGAGGATTGATTTAACTTTTGCTGAAAGGATTCTGGACAGTGCCTTGAAGGCCGGTGCTGACCTGGCTGAGGTCTTTGTTGTCAGTTCCGAGGCCCTCTCCGTCGAGGTAAAATCCCAGGAGATTGACTCTTTTGAGACCTCCCGGGATTTTGGCTACTCAGTACGTATTATAAAGAACGGAAGAATGGGGTTTTCCTACTCTACCGCTTTAGAGGACTGGGAGGATGTTGTAAAGGATGCCATTGAGACGGCCCGATACACGGAAGAGGATCCCTATCTTGACCTGGCTGAACCTGCCGAGTTACCTTCTGTTGAAATCTTTGACAACAAAATTGCTGACATAAAAGAGGAGGATGCAATAGAGAGTGCAATGGAGATAGAGCGTACGGCCCTTGGGACAGACAGCAGGATAAAAAAAATCAGAAAGGCTGAAAGCGGTTTTGCACGCTCTGAAGTTGTTCTTATAAATTCCAAGGGTGTGAAAAGCCAGTATAGCTCAACCTCTGTAACTGCCCAGATCACCCTTGCTGCCGAGGCCCACGGCGAGGCACAGATGGGCTGGGGCTACGAAAGCAGCAGGTTTGTTGAGGATATAGATTTTGCAAGGGTAGGACAGGAGGCGGCTCAAAGGGCCTTACGGCTTCTGGGCTCGAAAAGGGCAAAGACACTTAAGGGTTATGTGCTTTTGGAGTCTCATGTGGCAGCAGAGTTTATGAGTGTTCTGGCATCTTCTTTTTCTGCCGAGAACATTCAAAAAGGCAAATCATTGCTGATCGGTAAAAAGGGAGAAAAGATACTATCGGAAAATCTTAACATTATTGACAATGCCCTTTTAAAAGGACGAATAGGAAGCAGACCCTTTGATGCGGAGGGAATGCCTTCAAGAAAGACTCCACTGGTTACGGAAGGGGTACTCCAGGGATACCTCTACAACATATACACCGCCAGAAAGGATGGCACTAACTCAACTGGTAACGCTGTCAGAGGAGGTATTCAGTCTTCGCCATCCGTTGGAATAACAAATCTCTATCTTGAGGCTGTGTCCGATAGTTTTGTTCGCAGTTTTGACGATCTTGTCTCAATGATTGATTCCGGAATGATTGTAACCGAGGCAATGGGTGTGCATACCGCAAACCCCATAACAGGGGACTTTTCCGTTGGCGTTACCGGGCTATGGGTAGAGAAGGGAAAGGTTATTCATCCTGTGAAGGAGGCAGCTGTATCCGGTAATCTTCTTGACCTCTTCAGCCGTGTTGTAGCTATGAGTGATAAGGTGAGATTTTTTGGCAAGATCGGATCTCCGGATATACTGATTGAGGGTGTGGATATAAGTGGGTGAGTAACCACTTTGGTGTTGGTGAAATTAATAAACACTTTAAGGGTGGATAATTATCGTTCGTCTATACAGTTCCCAACAAGAGGGGGGTAGGAGCAGCGCCCTTTAATGCAGGCTGGTTGTGTTTCCATTCAAGATAATACCTCCTGCCCTTCACTGATTT
>JALUAR010000239.1:6984-9324 GCA_027050975.1 Thermodesulfovibrio sp. | reverse complement strand
TTACTAACCCAAGGTGTCCACTGATAATAAAATTCTGCAGAAGGGTCATTGATTAATACATACTTAGGACCAGGGTTTATATATTTAATATAGGTCTGTCTTATTCTTCTACGAGTTCCAATAGGGTATTCCTTATCACGACATGGGTTGTTAGGATCATGTCGCCATTCTTGAATAATATCTCTTTGTAGCCCTATATATTCATTTGGATCAGAGCCAGGAAATGTAGGATCCATTCCCTTGCCTATTTGTTCAGTCCATCTATTTAGATACCATCTAAACCAATTAAATATTCCGTGGTAATCATATCCTATAGTCACCCATATCAATCCCAATGAATCTATATAATTTATGGGAGAGTTAGAAACATATGAGTAGAAATTCACTCCTCCTAACAATCCAATCGGATCCTCTGATATAAACCTCTTCAACCTCGGACTATAATACCTCGCCCTGTAGTAATACAATCCCGTCCCATCATTCTCCCTTCCTGTATACTGAAACGGATTGTCAGACATTTCTCCAAGGATTTCTGTTTCTCCAAAAGGACTGTAATTGTATTGAGTCCGTACTTGACCAAGGTCATCTGTCAGTGCAATCACTGAACCTAATGCATCGGTATGGTAATATCTTATCGTCCCATTAGATTCTATCCTCACTAATGGTTCATCTATATTGAGCGTTCTTATGTAGTTCACCGTTACCATTCCGTTTTCTATCTCCTGCACAATGTCAAGCCCATCATATAGGTATTGTATAGTTTTACCGTTTACAGTCTTTTCTATCCTCCTCCCCAGAGCATCGTACTTAAAACTTGCAGACAGAGGATTGCAATTCTCATCAAACCCTTCTATTGCCACTAAACGATTACGGGCATTCCAGATAAAATTAGTCGTTCCGCAGGAATTGGTAACACTCGTCAAATTACCATTTTCATCATAGGTCATATTCCATGTAACATCCCCTTCCGGCTGCAATGTAAGCATCTGATTGGCTTCATTATAGGTTGCGTTTTCAACAGGTGTTGGAAGTTTTGGTTGCACATTCAACCTGTCCATGGCTATTCTGTTTCCATTCTTATCGTATAAATAATTCAAGACTTCTAATTCAATATTCAAAGCATTCAGGTACTTTAGTGTTAAAAGCCTGCTGGCTTTGTCGTAAGTGTATTTTGTGGTTACTCCATTGGGATATGTTAACGATGTTCTTCTGCCAAAGACACGAGCCCATTTACTATTCAGACCTGTAGAAATCGCCTAATTCTATCCTTGAAACAAAGCCTAAGTCAATAAAGAAATCTTTTTTATTTTTTATCTCTTGTAAGATGGATAATAAGATATGGAATTCCTCCTGCAAGTAAAATGATTCCGGTAGCATAAAACACTAAAATATTACCTGAAAAAAAATATAATACAGTAGAAAGAAGAAGCCACGATATTACTATTATTTTTAGCCACAGCATAAATACTTTTTTATTATCAATTCTCATTTGCACCCCTAAATATTATTGTTGGTTATCAACACCCCATATCATCATGATAAGGAAGTTCAGGATCGAGAACATCAACACATACGGTATAGTCAATGATAGTACAAGCTATGCCAATTACGGTTCCCCATCCAGGTCCTGCTGCTTTTGATGCTGCTGGACAAATCACAGATGTTGATACGCACATTGCATCCTTAAGCCATTCTGGAACCGGTGGGTCTTTAGTGAAACCACATTCAAGATGACCATCAGGAGTCTTCTTACAATAAAAGGTGCTAAGTCCCTCAGGGTCTGTATACTTTAACGGCGAATTCCACACATACACATAATAATTCACATCCCCACCTAATAATCCTATAGGATCCTCACTCACAAACCTCTTCAACCTCGGACTATAATACCTCGCCCTGTAATAATACAACCCTGTATCGTCATTCTCCCTTCCAGTATACTGAAACGGATTATCAGAGGGTTCGCCTATCAGTTCTGTTTCACCAAAAGGTGAATAGTTATACTGAGTCCTTACAGTTCCTGTTTCATCTGTAAGAGCAACGATTGAACCTAATGCATCGGCATGATAATAACGAATTGTTCCATCTGATTTGATTCTTGCTAACGGTTCGTCAATGTTCAAAGTCCTTATGTAGTTAACCGTCACCATTCCGTTCTCTATTTCTTCAATGATATCCAGCCCATCGTAGATATACTGAATCGTTTTTCCATTAATCGTTTTCTCTATTCTTCTACCAAGAGCATCATACTTGAAGTGAGCTGTGAGCGGTGAGCAGTCAGCAGTAAAGCCGTTTATCTCTACAAGCCTATTCCTTGCATCCCATGTGTAGGTAGTTGTT
>JALUAR010000239.1:0-6974 GCA_027050975.1 Thermodesulfovibrio sp. | reverse complement strand
CTGGTTTGCCTCGTTGTATGTGGCACTTACAACAGGCGTTGGAAGTTTTGGTGTAATGTTCAATCTGTCCATAGATATCCTGTTTCCGTTTCTGTCATAATTATAACCGATTTTTTCCAGTATCTGGTTCAATGGATTCAAATGTTTAAGTTCTGTTAATCTGCTTGCTTTGTCGTAGGTGTAGGTCGTTGTTACTCCGTTTGGATATGTAAGACTTGTTCTTCTACCCAGGGCATCATAACTGAAATCAAAATTCAAAAGTCCATGTAGTGGATGATTAACTGAGATGCTGGTTAATCTGCCCGCTGCATCATACTGATAATTCACCACTGGCTGGCCTGCCACCTGCATTGATGTTCTTCTGCCAAGGGCGTCGTATGTGTAAGAAATACTGCCCAATGGCGTTATCTCCTGAATAACCTTATTAACCGCCCCGCCTCCACAGGCACTGCAACCTGTATCAGAATAAACATACTCTATCGGGCCTGAGATTGAGTCGTAGATGTAAGTCAACCTTCCCACTGCATCGTAGGTGTAGGTTGTATATGAGCCGTCTGCATAGTCAACCCTTACTATACGGTTAAGTCTATCGTAAGTGTATGTGGTCACCTGCCCTTTCCTATCAACCACCTTTATGAGGTTATCGTTATAATCATACGCATAACTCTCCACACGGCCTAACTGGTCTGTCATCTTTATGAGCCTGTCACGCTCGTCGTACTCATACCTTATCGTCTGCCCTTTTGCATCTGTGACAGAGAGAAGGTTACCATTTAGATCATAAGTAAACCCTGTAGTGCTGTTCATAGGGTCTATAACCTCTGTAATTCTATCCATTATATCATAGGTATATCTGATGGTTCTTCCTCTTGCATCAGTTATGGATATCAATCTTGACAGAGTATCATACTGCAAGGTGGATGAGTTGCCAAGAGGATCAGTGGTCTTTATGAGATTGCCATATTCATCATATTCAAAGGTTGTAGTGTTACCCAGTGCATCTGTTACAGATACAGGTTGGCCATATTTGTTGTAACTAATGGTTGTACTGTTGCCAAGTTGATCTACAACCGATGTGAGGTTTCCCTTTGAATCATAGGTCATGGTAGTTACATTTCCAAGGGCATCGGTTATCTTTACTGGCCTGTTCAGTTTTTGATCATACTCCATTATGGTTGTATTCCCTGCAGGGTCTATTATGGAAGTTCTGTTGCCCTTTGAGTCATAGGTGTATCTTGTTACCCTTCCGAGAGGGTCTGTTACTGAAAGTAAAAAGTTTGTCGCATAATCCCTGTCATAATAGGTTGTCTGGCCATAGGGATCTGTAATGCTTGCTATATAATAATTCCTGAACCTGTAGGATGTGGTGTTGCCGTTGGGGTCTGTTACTTTTGCAACTGCAACTATACCTCCTGCTATTTTGTAATCAAAGGAATATACACCACCATCTGCATGTGTCTGCCTTATGACTCTTCCATCTGCGTCATATTCATTGGTTACTACTGTTATGCCACGAGGATTTGTTACCGAAACCATACGGTTTTCAGTATCGTATGTATAGTATGTTACACCACCCTCTGGGTTTGTTACAGAGATGAGATTGGAATTCTGGTCATAACCATATGTTACCTTCCTGCCTGAATGGTCTGTTATGGATGAAATAAGACTTCCGCTGTATGTAATGGTGAATCCTCTTCCAGTAGAATCTGCTATCTTTACTGGATTTCCACTTGAATCAAGTTCAAGGTTAATGGTGTTCCCATTCCTGTCTCTTATCTGATAGAGCCGTGCCATTGTTACATTGTATATCCTGTACTTTCTGATAGTTCCATCCTTCATGTATTCTGTTAATGTGCCATCTGGATTGCGTACTATTTTCCTTCCCCTGAGAAAGGGCCACCGTGTGTTTGTATAGCTACCATCTGGTTCACGGGAGAAGATGTACTGGGCACCACCCTCTGTTACCAGGGTCAGTGCCTGATTGTTACCAGGCATCACATAAATAGTATCTCCCCAGTTCCAGCTACTGCCTCTGCCAAAGGGGCCAATGGAATTGTCCATTGTCCTGTAAATTCTTTTTATCTCCAGAGAAACCCTTCCCTTCAATGACATATCTGTATTTTCCAGATAAAACACTCCTGTTCTTGGGTCAACAGGGTCGCCTATGCCCTTTGGACAATCATCAGACGGAGGTGGAGGCGGTGGTGGTGAAGGTGGTGATGGAAAGCTTGCCCCGCAACAGAACTTCGGTATACCCACTCCAGGGTCAGGAATAATACTCTTTCCATCAGGACTTACAGTACCCATCCCAAAGACCTTCCACTGGTTTGAATCAGGATCAGGCTCTGGGGATTCATCATAATACCAGAGTGTCACTCTCTCTCCAGGCAATGCACCTGCCTCGTTGGGCATTACCACAGGCACAGGTCTGTTAGGGATTCCACCTCCGGGTTTAAAGAAGTAGTACATAAATACATTTCTGACATATACTCCATCAGGTGGTGGCTTTATTGGCAGCCTGTCAACAGGCACCATTGTCACTGATATCTTCTCGTTCGGCTTTCCATCCCAGCCTGTAATCACTGTACCTGCAGGTATGAGCATCTGAAAGTCAGGGATTTCAGGATCTGATACTATGGTATCCTTAGTTGAATCAATTACCGTGTAGTAATCTGTCTTTACCTCATGGAGATACACAGGATAGGGAAGTTTGTTGTCCTGCCCACCTGTAATTGTAACTGGCACTGGTAGCCTTGATGGATAGGTTATTCCGTCGTGGTTTGCCGTATCTCCATCTATGATCAACACCTGCTCGCCTGCAGGTGGGTCTATAAAGATGAAATTACCGGCATCATCTGTTGAGGTCGTCATATCACCTATTGTGAGAGTAACCCCTTTTATCGGCCTGCCGTCCTTTGATGCAAAGACCTGGCCGCTTAGGGTTGTGGTACCCGGTGCAACAGGATTGAGTGTAAGGGTAGCTTCTCTTGTAATCTCCACTCCATTTATAGTGGCTTTACCTGATATGGTTATAGTGGTTGGAGCTTGTAGAGTTGTGGTTGCAGTGAGTGTCAGCAGTGAAGTCTTTTTATCAGAAATATACTCTGGCTCAAATCTAACTGTTATGTCGGGATTGTTTACATATAACTTCACTACTCCTGTAAACGGTTCTGTACCTGTACTGGTAAGTCCTACCACAAAAGATGCGCTCCCGCCTGAGGGTATCGAGGCAGAGGAGGGGCTTACATTCAATGAAAAGTCCTGCCTTGCAAGCACTGTGAAGGGCTCCTGTGTCTCTGCACTTCCACCTGTGGTGATAATTGTTATCGGCCCTGTCTGAGCAGCTGGTGGAACAATAGTCTTCAACTCTGTAGAGGTGTAACTCAGGACAGTTGCATCTATACCAGCGAATGAGACCTTGGGGCTGTAGTTGAGATTCTCTCCTGTAATTGTGACCACCGTACCAGGGGTTCCTTCCTTGGGTGCAAAGTTATTGATTACTGGTTTAGGCTCTATAACAGTTAAATAAAGAACATTTGAGTTCTGCCTTTCAGTGCTTATAACAACTACCGGATATTGGCCTTTTGTCTGTATAAGCGTTGCCGGCACAATTGCATGAAGCTCACCTGAATTGACGTATGTGGTTGCAAGGTCTTCGCCATTGAGATTCACTATATAACCGTTCCTGAAATTAGCACCATAGACCTTCAAGGTAAAATCTGGACTCTTTGCAGGAACAGTATCAGGGACTATGGATGTCAGAACAGGTGCTGGATATTTAATGATAAAAGGATAGGGCTCGGAAGTACCTCCCTCTGGAGGGGGATTGGTTACTGTTACAGGCACACTGCCGGGCTCTAAGAGCAGAGTTGATGGTACGGTTGCTTCAAGAGTTTTATTGTCTATGAATTTAGTGGAAAGTTCGTTCTGGTTGAACTGTACTGTTGAGGTGGTAATAAATCTCTCTCCTTCCACCCTGAGTGTAAATCCTGAATCTCCCACACGTGCACTGTCTGGAACAAGATTACTTATTTCAGGCACCGGGTTTGGAAGCTGGACTTCTATAAGGATTCCCTTTCTGCCTTTATGATGTCTTTTTCCTTTGATTTTGCCTGCAATAATAGCAGTATTTCTGTATATATCAATGGCTACTGCCTTTAAATCTTCTCTATCATCAAGGTGATATTCTCTGAAGGACCTGTCATTGAGGTTTAAGAGTAAAAAGCCCTCTTCCTTTGTTATAACTGCAATATGGGTAGACTGGTTTATGTCTACATTCTCTATATCATCCAGGTGGTCTTCTTCGTGGTGATGTTTGTGATGTCTGCCTTTTCGGGATTCATGGTCTTCTTCATCGTCCTTGATCTCATGAACAACCTCTCCGGTATTTATGTCTATAAGGGTTATTCCTTCCTCTTCAGTAACAACTGCTATATCTTTCTCTATGTCAACAGCCACATCTTTAATCTCTTTTTTGAATTCTATTATATTGACAACCGTGCCAGTGCCAAGGTCTACTATTAGTAGCCTGTTTTGTTTCCCCTCTCCGTGCGCCTTTGATGCCACTACTGCTGCCCTGTTTGAATCTGTGTCCAGGGAAACAAGTTCAGGTCTGTTTGGAAGGGGTATTTCCTGGGTTATTGTAAAGGTGTCCAGGGATAAAACGATCAGCTTCTGTGCTTTCTCAATGGCTATTACTGCTGCACTGGTATCAGGGTTTATTGCAATGCCCTGCGGGTCTTTCGGAATTGTCAGAGCGTTTATAATATCGCCATCAGGGTTCACGACAAATAAAACCCCCCTGTCTTTATCATCATGATTATAACCACGGCCGTGATGACCTCTATCGCCCTTTGCTGTTATGTATGCAAAGTTATTTAACGGATTGACGGCCAGGCCCCTTGGCTTTTTGTTAAATCTTATCTCCTTTTTAATTGTGTAGTTCTTGAGATCAAAGATATAAAGAGACTTCTCTTCATCGCTTATACCATAGGCTATTCCTGTATCTGGAGAAAGTGCCACAGCGTCTATTTCCCTGTCAGTGGGGATGCCTCCAAGTAATATGGCATTCTGGGCACCAGATAGATATGGTAAAAAGATAATTACAGTCAACAAGATACAGAAAATTAGTCTTTTCAAATTAAAATCCTTTCTTCTCATTGACCTGCCTCTCATTTTTGTAAAGTCCTTATATAGAGAATCAGGGAGGTTACATCATCCTTGCTCAGAATTCCACCCCAGGAATGCATAGGTATTCCAGGAACTCCATCTACTATCGCCTTCTCAAGCACGGAATCCGGCACAGAGGCCATCTGTGTGGATGTAAGGTCTGCTGGTCCTGGATTAAACTGTGCAGCCTCAGGCCCGCTACCGTCGCCCTTTTCTCCATGACACTGAAGGCAGTTTGCCTGGTATATAATCATACCTCTGTCAATCTCCTCTCCAGCAATTGCATAACTAAAAAATATCATCAAGACCATAAGGGCGATTAATCCTATCAAAATCTGAAGATTTAGCCTGTGGTTAAACATTATAACCTCCTCCTATTGCACAAAATAGATTGTTGCTGTATTTATAAGTCCTGTTACATGTCCGTCTTTATCTACAGTCACTACCTGGATTGTTTCAGTACCAGCCTGGCTTATCTGGGATGGTGATAGATATGTTGCTGTAAATTTTCCGCCTGTTGTGGTGAATATCTGGACTCGGCTGTCTGCACTGCTTGTAACACCACCCTCTATTGCTCCACCCATGGTAGAAGAGACAAATATGGGAGCAACAGTAAGCCCAACCCTTGTACCATCAGGAACTAAATTGCCATTATAGTCCTTTACTGTAACTGTTATGATAGATGAGCCCTGTTGCCCTATCGTGAACCTATCAGGACTTGCAACTACCGTTGCACTTCTTACATGGAAGAGAGTTACTGCTCCCTGGGCTACAAGTCTAACAGGCCTGTTATCTCCATCAACAGAGGCTATCTGAATCACTCCACTGGCTGTAGCACCGGGTTTCATTCCTGTAAGATCTGGAGGGGTATATGAAAACTCTATTTTTGCACCATAGGTTTTAAATAGTAAAAATCTTGCGTCAGGACTTGTGCCAATACTGCTACCTGTGATACTGCCCCCTACTGTATTCTGAACAAAGGCAGGCTCTGCTGTTACAGCTATCACTGTCCCATTTGGAACAGGAGTTCCGTTTCTGTTTATATTACTCACGATTATAGTTGTTGAAACATTACCGTTTGCAAATATGGAGCGTGGGTTTACTGTCACTGTAGCACCTGTTGGCTGTACTTCCGGATTAGGTGTCTCCGCAGCCGTGAATCTACTCGTAAAAGACGAAATAAGTGGATTTCCTGATACATCTTTTATTTCGTCCTCTACATAAACAGTATAACTGGCGCCCGCAAACAGAGGATATGTTGGTATAAAGGTGGCTGTAGTATTTCCATTTCCAAGAATAATTGTACCGTTGACAATATCGTAATAGCCAGGACCTCTAATGTAGAAGGTTGAGGAGTTTATTGTAAGGGGGCTCATTGGCTCTGAGAAGGTAATCGTAACAGTTGTATCTACAGGTACACCGTTTGCTCCATTCTCAGGACTTACACTCACCACCATGGGCTGGAAGTTGTCCACTCCTTCACCAGTTGTGAACCTTGATGTGAATGGCACCCCCATCTCATTGCCTGCTATGTCCCTCACTGTGGATGATATATTTATCGTATACTCTGTCATTGGCTCAAGTGCCTGCTCAGGAATAAATCTCGCTACCTTTCCTGAATTCAGTCTTATCTTACCAGGTATATTTATCCCTCCAGTGGATACTGTGAAGGTCGTTCCATTAATACTTGACACATCCATCTGCTCACTGAACTGCACCTCTACCACAGTGTTCGTCCCTACTGCACCTGCTCCATCAGCAGGATTTACCCTTATCACCTCCGGCGGTGTTTCATCTACTGCAAC
>JALUAR010000238.1:1236-1915 GCA_027050975.1 Thermodesulfovibrio sp. | reverse complement strand
CCTTTGGATAGATTTATACATGTATAGGAATTATCTTCTTTCTGGGCAACCATGCCTGCAGCCTGCCAGTACTTTCTGAAACTCTTATTTCTCTGATATGGAAGAGGAGGAAGTTCTTTCTCTGTCTCACAATAGTCTATATAACTGAGGAGAAACTCAGGTATTCTATATAAAAAGTATCTATCACCCTGAATTTCAGGGGGAACCAGCTTACCTTCACTGAGCCCTTTTAACATTGCTTCAGCAATAGAACCAGCAAGAGGAATTTCATCAGCCAGAAGTTCATAACCATGTGGATAAAAATGCAGGGTCTGTCTGCTTCCTATGGTACCTCCAAAGTATCCATTGGGATATACAAAATAAGATATAAACTCCACAGCTCTTTTTAAAAACTCTTCTATCCTGGGATCAGTATATCTTTTTCTTAGCTTTCCAAGAAAACTTACTGTAGCAGAAAGATATCCAAGGTCTGCTCCATCGTATTCCAGAGCCCATCCTTCTTCATGACAAAAAGAAAGAAACTGGTCAACTCTTAAATGAAAACCTTTTAAAAGTTCTCTATCATCATCTCCTTCTTCTTTCAAAAGATTATATGCTTCATAAATTGGAAGGATTGCCATTGCATGATGATTTGCAAGAACACCAGGTTCATCATAACTGGCCAGAAAATGTGCTGATT
>JALUAR010000238.1:0-1226 GCA_027050975.1 Thermodesulfovibrio sp. | reverse complement strand
AAATTCATCTTTTAATAGATTGTAACTATCAACCATTACATAGAGAAGAAAGCCAGTGGGTCCTGCCCATCCCCGTTCATTGGGATAAAATTCATCAAAAGAGCCGTCACTTTTCTGGATCTTCATCCAGTACTGGATTCCTGCAATAGCCCACTCCTTTATCTTTGGATGCCTGTAATATGGGTTATCAGGCATCTTATATTTATAGGCAAGTGCTAGAGAATGTACCCCAAATTGTGCTATGGCAGATGGAAAATCCACAGTTCTATTCAGCCAGTATTCTCTATGGAAGCACCCATAAGTTGGAGAAAATTCATTCCTATCCTGAAGACTTAAAAGTCTGGGGATCTGTGATAGCCCTTTTTGAGCATATACTTTTCTGAGAGATGGATCTCGTTTCATTTTTTGTACCTCTTGTGAAAATTTTCTAGAACAATCTTCTGTCAATTATATCAGCCAGCATACCTATACCAAGCATCTGTATGGAAGCCACAAAAAGTACAACTGTTGTAACATCCATAACCCTTCCCATATACCAGCTTACAAAAAGTACAGTGATGCTTGCTAAAAACAGTAAAAAGCTAAGAGGGATAAATACACGCAATGGTTCAAAGTACATAACTGTTCTTATTATAAGCTGAATGAAGTTAAGGGTATCTTTTATAGGATGAATCTTTGATTTTCCTGTCCTTTTTTCATATTCAATGGGTACATATTCAACAGAATAACCATTTGTAAGCATTGCCAGTGTTATTGTTGTGGTAAAGGAAAAACCATCAGGAAGAAGCCTTAAAAATCTCTGGATAACTTCTTTTTTCATGATTCTGAGTCCTGAGTTCAGATCAGGTATTCTGGTCTGGGTTAAATAGTTTGCAAGCTGGTTTATAAACCATTTTGCAGGCTTTCTTATAAGAGGTATCCTGGCTTTCTTCCCTATTCTTGCTCCAACAACCATATCATATTGGTCCATAAGACGTGCAAGTTCGGGAATTTTATGGTTTGGATAGGTTCCATCTGCATCAGTTATTGCTATAAGGTCATAATTGGCATGTTTCAGTCCTGTTTTTATTGCAGCGCCATATCCTTTGTTAAATTTATGATGAACAATTTTTATACTGTCTTTTAATTTTTCAAGTTCTTCCCTGGTGTTGTCTGTAGAACCATCATTTACAGCTATTATTTCATATTCAAGTCCACTTTTTTCCATGGTCTGATAAAGTTCACTC
>JALUAR010000237.1 GCA_027050975.1 Thermodesulfovibrio sp. | reverse complement strand
ATTTAATAGTTTGTGATTCTCCATTCCACCAGGTGGAGGAATAATGCTTAAACAGGAAAGACGGAAATATCCTCGTGATATTGTGGTTACAACTATTGATTACGCCTTTTCTGAATCAATTCACGAGGAGGTTCATGAAGCTGCCAAGCGAGCAGTAACAGTAAATGTAAGCAATTCAGGTCTTTGTCTTTATCTTTTTAGTCCGGTACGGGAGGGGCAGGAGATTAAACTGTACGCAAGTTTTTTCCCTGAACATTGCAAATGTGCAACTGTCAGGTGGGTAAAAAAAATCTCCTCCGATCTTTTTAAAGTTGGCCTGATGTGTAAAGAATAACCCTTAATCTTTCTTTTTTCTTTTAAAAAGGTCTCTGATTTCGCGATATTCCTGAATTCGAAAAATAACCGAGAGAGCAAAAAAGACGAATGTAGCAGCTGCAATCATAAGGAAAAGATAGAGGGCCTTTAAAAGAATACGACCCGAGCCCTGCCAGAGTTCTCCCCGGCTGACAAACCATACACTGGTGCCCATTAGTAATGATACGCCAGCCACTTTTATAAATGTTTTAAATATTCTCCTGCCGTCAACTCCTCCGAGGCGTTTTCTCAGAAGATAAAAAAGAATCGAGAAGTTCAGCCATGAAGAGAGGGAGTTGGCAAGGGCAAGCCCTCCGTGCCTGAGTGGATGCATCAGGAACAGACTCAACAGTATGTTTGTCAAAAGGGCTACAACAGCCACCTTCACCGGGGTTGTCGTGTCCTTCATGGAGTAGAAGGTAGAGACCACCACCCTCACACCCACCATAGACCAGATTCCGAGACAATAAAACACCAGGGAAAAGGCTGTCTCTTTGGTGGCATTATAATCAAAGGCACCTCTCTGAAACAGAAGATTGATTATGGGCTCACGAAGTGCAATAAGTCCTGCCATTGAGGGAATAGAGATATAAAAGAGAAGTCTCAGAGCATAAGAGAAATCCGAACGAAGGGCTTTATAGTCCTCTCTTGAGGCATGCTCACTCAATGTGGGCAAAACCGCCATAGCCATTGCCACACCGAACACACCAACAGGAAACTGTATAAGTCTCATGGAATAATACAGGTAGGTGATACTGCCTTCTTTCAAATAGGATGCAAGCACCGTGCTGATAAAGATATTCAGCTGTGAGACTGCCAATCCTACGGTTACCGGTAGAATTAACCGTCCCATTCTTTTCAGCCCGTGATGACGGAAATAAAAATCAGGTTGAAAGGAGTATCCCTGCTTCAAGTATGAAGGTACCTGAGTGGCAAACTGCATAAATCCTCCCACTGTCACACCAGCTGCTGCCGCAATAAGGGGATTATGGAAGAGAGCGGTTAAAACAATGATTGTAAGGATTATTGTTACGTTAAACCATGCAGATGCAAGGGCGGGAACGAAAAAGACCCTTTTTACATTCAAAGCTCCCATTGTAAAGGCTGCAAGGCTAACAAAGAGAAGGAAGGGGAAGAAGAGCAGAAGAAGGAGAGCGAAGATGAACGAGATCAAGTTTGATCCCCTAGAAAGTGTTCCCGTTCGCCTACCTTCAAACGGTAGCGGCAAACAGGGTCTGGTTGAGGTCTTCATTCGGCCTATGACCGCGCAAGACGAACGGCTGCTAACGAACCCCACCCTGCTTCGTAGGGGTATCGTGCAAGACGAGCTCCTTAAGCGCGTTATCCAGAACGGACGCGATGTAGAGGGACAGATCGTAGAGAACGTGATCTACGGAGACCTCTTTGGGGAGGATGTCTTCGCTCTCCTCCTCGCCCTACGCGCAATCTCCTATGGCCTCGACTACGAGGTTGAGGTGCGTTGTCCGAGTTGTAACGCCAAGCAGGAACTTGTGATCAACATCGAGACGGACATTCCTATCGACTACGCCCCTGAAGGGTTCCCGTT